>NZ_JBJFHB010000073.1:0-24809 GCF_051893255.1 Lactobacillus sp.
AAAAAACGTACCCCAGCCATATGCTAGAGGTACGCTTTTTTAAGCCTTTTCCACTGGCACCCAGATTTCGCAGTAGGTGTCTTCTGGCTTTTCAGCAGGCGGTGCATACAATTCCAGGCTGTAGCCCGCCCGAACTCGGTACTCGCCATTGTTTGGCACCCAGTCGTTCCAAACCTGGGTGTTGACCGTCTGCAAGGATTCCGGCAACTTGCCCTTAATTGGGAAAACGGCCCAGGTCCCTTTGGCAAAAGTTACTGACTCACTAGCAGCCTTTTCCCATGGCAGGTAGGGATCAGCGATCAGGTAGCGGATCTTATCCCCCTGGTTCAGGCAAACGCCAAAAACGCCCTTGATCGCCCCTCTGTCTTCTTGCCAAAAAAGCGGTATCTGGCTATAGCAGTTTTCCAAGGCAAAATCCTTGCCAATCCCAGTTACGGTAAAGGTCTCTTTTTCTTCGATTCTAACTTCCATCGCTAGTCCCTCACTTGTTCGATTAGCCATTAACCATCCAGTCATGAAAATCGGGCGACTTTTGCGGATCATAGTGACCTTTTTCGTCGGAAACCACATTTTCAACTGGAATGTGCTTAACTAAATTAGCCCAATCTAGAGCTGTTGGCAATTTTTGGCCATAGGTTAAATCTTTCATGTTGCTACTCCTATTTAACTACTATTTTACTATAGCTTTTTTGCCAATTTCCAGCTGGGTGATTTTATTACATCTTCATCTGACTAATTTATGGCGGTGCCTGTTATTAATGATACAAGCAACTTTGTCAAAAAGGGGAAAAGTATCCTTAATATATTAACTAGCAAAGTGAAGGTCTCCCTAGTATATTAACTACCAAAGTTGAGGTCTCCTTGGTATAGCAACTAGATCTAGGACGAAAAAATTTTGATCTAGATAATATACAAAGGAGACCTCATCAGATCTAGATAATATACAAAGGAGGCCTCATCAAATCTAGATAGTATACAAAGGAGACCTCATCAAATCTAGATAGTATACAAAGGAGACCTCATCAAATCTAGATAATATACAAAGGAGATCTGACCACATCCAAACAAAATAAAAGCACCCATTTTTGGATGCTTTTACTTACCTATACAAAACTTATTTCCGCTCCAGCACGGTCACGCATTCGATATGCGGCGTCTGCGGGAACATGTCAACCGGTGAAACCAGGCTGGTCTGGTAGCCCTGGTCCATAAAAAGCTGGATGTCCCGGACCAAGGTTGCCGGGTTACAGGAGATGTACACAACCTTGGCTGGGCCAGTCTTGACTGCCGCGTCAATGAATTCTGGCGTCAACCCCTTACGCGGTGGGTCCACGAAGATCACGTCGGTCTTCAGGCCCTCGTCAGCCCACTTTGGCATCAGTTCTTCGGCCTTGCCGGCGTAGTACTTAGCATTGTGGATCTGGTTCAAGCGCGCGTTGTTCTTGGCGTCTTTAACCGCAGCCTTGACCACTTCCACGCCGCGGACTTCTCTAACGTACTTGGCCGCTGACAGACCAATGGTCCCGATCCCGGAATAAGCGTCCACGATCATGTCGCTTGGCTGAAGGTCGGCTTGGTCGATGGCCAATTTGTAGAGGCGCGGGGTTTGGGATGAGTTAATTTGGAAAAAGGACTGCGGGGAAATTTCGAAAGTCAAATCGCCAATCTTGTCGTCGATATACTTCTTCCCCCACAGGTGGTAGTCGTGCTTGCCCAAAATGACGTTGGTCTTTTGCGGGTTGTGGTTGAGGAAGATGGACTTGACGCCGTCAATCTCGCTAATGGCGTCAGTAACTTCCTTTAAGCCCTTAAAGTCCTTGTGGAGGCAGATCAGAACCACCATCAAGTCGCCCGTCGCCACGCCCCGGCGCACTTCTAGGTAACGAACTTCGCCGGCGTGCTTTTCTTCATCGTAGGCCGGCACGTGGTATTCACGCAAGATGTCGCGCACTGCTACCAGTACCCGGTCGATTTCAGGATCATTGGTGAAAAAGTCTTCTAGCGGCACCAAGTCATGAGAATGCCGTCTGAAAAAGCCGATCTCCAGCTGCCCCTTAACCGTTCTAACTGGCACCTGTGCCTTGTTCCGGTAGCCGGTCTTCAGCGGACTTTCCAGGGTGTCCGCCACTTCAATCTCGTCCAGGTGGGCCTTTTTGAGCAGTTCCACTACTTGCCGCTTCTTAAATTCCAGCTGCTTGTCATAAGTGAGGTGAGCTAAACTTGCTAGACCGCCTTGGACCGACTGGCGCAGAGGCACCTTGACCCGGTCTGGGCTTTCTTTAACGATCTCTTCGATCTTGGCAAAGGCAAAATTTTTCTTAGCCTTCAAGATCTTGGCCTTGACGATTTCGCCTGGCAGGGCGCTAGTCACAAAGACGGTTTCCCCGTCCACGTGCCCCACCCCCATGGCTTCATAGGACAAGTCCGTAATTTCAGCTTCAACGATTTGATTCTTTTGCATGTTCTTTTATTTACTCTTTCTAGTGTCTCTTCTGCGTTCTGGAAACATAAAGTTAATGATCGGAAAAGCCAGGTATAAGACCATCCCCACCCGGGGACTGAAGAAGGAAATCCCGATAAAGACCAGGTTCAAGGCAAACAGCCAGATTAGCCGCGTCCACGCGTATCGTCCAATCAAAATCCGGTAAATCTGCAGGTGCCGAATGGCCCGTCTAATGCCAGACAGCTCAGTCAAGAGCTCGAAGGATTGGACTAAAAAGTAGACAATCCCAAAGTTAACTACCGACATCACTGACAAGTCAGCCATCAGCCACTTAGTCATCACTGGCATCAAGGACAGGCTGGCTAAAAAGCAGAAATCGGCAATCATGGTTAGCTTACTAGCCTTACTGATAAAAAAGCTGAAGGTCTTATGGATTTGAAACCAAAAGTTGGCCACCACAAAAAAGGACAGCAGGTAAATGAAAATCTGCTTGGCAAAATCGGGATAGTCCGCGCTTTTCACTGGAGCTGCGATCTCCAGCACGATGATGGTAATAATAATGGCAATCACCCCATCGTTAAAGGTATTCAGGTGCTCAGCCAGCTTGCTGTCGCGCTCTTTTAAGGCTTTTTCCCGGTAGTCAATCATCTTTTGCCAGTCAGCCCGTTGCTCTGGCGTTAATTGATCTAGCATATCTTGCCGCTCTAAGGCCCTTTGACTAATTCTGTTCTTCATTCCCATCTTTTCACTTTCTCTTTTTCCATAAAAATAGAGTTTGACCAAAGTCAAACTCTATTATAACAGGTCTAGCCGATGTAGAACTCGATCCGTTGCTTTAAGTTTTCAAAAGTTACTGGGAACATGCCGCCTTCTTCCCCGTCTAAGTTGACGGACAGCTTGTCGCCGCGGTTGTCCCCGATCAGTTCAGCCTTCAGGCTAGTGGTCTTGGCGTAGATGATGTTCGGGTCATCCACGTGCTTGCCGTTTAAGGCCAAGGCCATGAGGCGCAGAAGATTGCCTGGGTCGCTTGGCTTAACCACGATCAACTGGAAGAGGCCGTCAGACAGCTCAGCATCCGGCATGATCTTTTCAAAGCCGCCGATGGAGTTGGTCATCCCCAGCAAGAGCAAGGACAGCTTGCCTTCGTAAACGCCACTGTCAAAAGTCAGCCGCATTTCGTTTTCCGTCAGGTGCGGCAGCATTTCCGCCCCCTTGATCAGGTAGGCCGCATAGCCAAGAGCCGACTTAACGTCAGAAGACACCCCATAGGTTAGTTCTGCCAATGAACCGGCCGCAGCAATGTTGACAAAGTACTTGTGCTGGCCATCGCCAAAGTCGGCCCGGCCCACGTCCATCTTTTGCACCTTGTTCTTCAAGATCACCCGCGCTGCCGCGCCAATGTCATCGCGCGGAATCTTCAAGGCCCGGGCGAAGTCGTTGGTGGTCCCGGCTGGAATAATGGCCATTCTTGGTCTTTGCTCTTCTGGCAAAAAGGCAATCCCGCTGACCACTTCGTTGATGGTCCCGTCGCCGCCGGCAGCGACAACTAGGTCAAAGCCATCCTTAGACACGCGAGTGGCTTCATGTTGGGCGCTAAAAGGCTCTGGCGTGGTTCTAAAGGCACTGGCTTCAAAGCCAGCCTGCTCTAAAACATCTAAAATATCCGCAACATTCTTGGGCATTTGCTCATGCCCAGAAACGGGGTTGTAAATTAAACGTGCACGCTTTGTCATTGCTACACCTTTTCCTTGTAAAAATTTTCTCTTTAGCGGGCGTTTAAGTCAGCCAGCAAGAGCTTGTTGATCACCTTTGGGTTGGCCTTGCCGCGAGTTTGCTTCATGATTTGACCAACCAAGAAGCCGATTGCCCGGTCCTTACCGTTCTTAAAGTCTTCAACTGATTGCGGGTTGTTGTCAACAACTTCCTTAACCATTGGGGCCAGAACGCTTTCGTCTGACAGCTGAGCCATGCCGTTTTCTTCAACGTACTTCTTAGGGTCAGTGCCGTTGGCAACAGTTTCAGCGAAGACCTTCTTAGCGATCTTGGATGAAATGGTGCCGTCTGAGATCAGCTTGATCATGGCTGCCAGGTTTTCTGGAGTCAAGGCAATGTCCTTGAGTTCAGCATGGTTTTCATTCAAGTAGCCGTTAACTTGGGTGTTCATCCAGTTTGCAGCTTGCTTTGGATCTGCACCAGCAGCGACCGCCTTGTCGAAGAAGTCTGAGCTTTCCTTGCTTTGGAGCAGGACGTTAGCATCGTATGGCTTAAGGCCATATTCGTTAACGTAGATGTCCCGGCGTTCGTCAGCCGTCTTTGGCAGGTTGGCGGCGATTTCGTCAACCCATTCCTTCTTGATGTGGTATGGAGCCAGGTCTGGTTCTGGGAAGTAGCGGTAGTCAGCGTCGCCTTCCTTGACACGTTCCAAGACAGTCTTGCCAGTGTTGGTGTCAAACCGGCGGGTTGAGATTTGTACCCGGCCACCGGACAAAAGGATTTGTTCTTGGCGCTTTTGTTCATAAGCCAGAGACAGGCGAACGTGTTCAAAGGAGTTCAGGTTCTTCATTTCGACCTTGGTACCGAATTCCTTTTGTCCGGCTGGACGGATGGAAATGTTGGTGTCAATTCTCATTGACCCTTCTTCCATCTTAACGTCAGAAGCCCCAGTAAATTGCACGATTTCCCGCAATTTTTCCAGGTAGGCTACAGCTTCGTCTGGGTCAGTCATTTCTGGTTCAGAAACAACTTCCAAAAGCGGAACCCCTTGACGGTTGTAGTCGACGTAGGAGAAGCCGTTAGTTCCGTGAGTGTTCTTACCGGCGTCTTCTTCGATGTGCATTTCGTGGATGTGGATCTTCTTCTTTTGCCCGTGAACTTCAACTTCCACATAGCCGTTTTCAGCCAGTGGCTTGAAGAATTGGGTAATTTGGTAAGCCTTTGGGTTGTCTGGGTAGAAGTAGTTCTTCCGGTCAAAGTGGGTTACCGGGTTAACGTGGGAGTGGGTAGCCAGGGCCACCATCAAACCAAGCCGGTAAACTTCCTTGTTGACCATTGGCAAGGTACCTGGGTAACCCCAGTCGATAACGTTAGTTTCCGTGTTTGGCTTTGCCCCGTAAGTTACTGGTGAAGGTGAAAAGATCTTACTCTTGGTCTTCAACTCAAAGTGGACTTCTAGACCGATCGTTGACTTAAAATTCATTTAGCTTAATCCTCCAATCCAGCTGGTTTTTGTTCATAGAACTTGTTGCTGCGTTCGATAAAGTCGGCTACTTGGAAGACGTGGCCTTCATCGAAGCGATTACCCATAATTTGGAAGCCGACTGGCATGCCAGTGGTTTCGCTCAAACCTGCTGGAACGCTGGCTGCTGGAATCCCAGCCATGTTGGCAGAAATGGTCAAGATGTCGTTGTTGTACATCTTGATTGGGTCAGAAATTTCTGAGTTCAGGTCAAAAGCAGTTTCGGTTGAAACTGGCCCAACGATTACGTCGTTGTCTGCAAAGACCTTGGCAAAGTCTTGGCAGATCAAGGTTCTAACCTTAGCGGCTTGCAAGAAGAACTTGTCGTAAGCACCAGCTGACAAGGCAAAGGAACCCAGCATGATTCTGCGCTTAACTTCGTCGCCGAAGCCTTCAGACCGGCTCTTTACGAAGACTTCTTCCAAGTTCTTGGCATCTTCAGCGCGGAAGCCGTAACGGATACCATCGTAACGTTCCAAGTTGGCAGAAGCTTCACTTGAAGCGATGATGTAGTAAGTTGGCACCACGTACTTGGTGTGTGGCAAAGAAACTTCGTTGATGATGGCGCCGTTTTCCTTCAAGAGGTCGATTTGGGCTTGTACAGCCTTCTTAACGCCGGCTTCAACGGCATCGCTCATGTATTCCTTAGGAACGGCTACGCGCAGGCCCTTAACGTCCTTGCCCAAGAAGGCAGTATAGTCAGGAACTTCCTTTTCAGAAACAGTTGCGTCGCGGTCGTCTGCGCCGGCAATCACGTTCAAGACTTCGGCTGAGTCCTTAACGCGCTTGGACATGACGCCGATTTGGTCAAGAGATGAAGCAAAGGCGATCAGACCCCAACGAGATACCCGGCCGTAAGTTGGCTTGATCCCGAAGATCCCGTTAAATGAAGCTGGCTGACGGATGGAGCCACCAGTGTCTGAACCCAAAGCCGCAACGACTTCACCGCTGGCAACAGCTGCTGCGGAACCACCGGAAGAACCGCCAGGAACCTTGTTCAAGTTCCAAGGGTTCTTGGTGTCGCCAAAGTATGAGGTTTCAGTTGAAGAACCCATGGCAAATTCGTCCATGTTGGTCTTGCCGATGATGGTTGCTTGGGCAGCCTTCAATTTAGCGACAACCGTTGATTCGTAAACTGGTTCAAAGTTGTAAAGGATGTGGCTGGCAGCCGTAGTCTTCAAGCCTTCAGTGATGATGTTGTCCTTGATGGCGATTGGCACGCCGGCCAACTTGTTGTCAAAGTTCAGGTCTTCTGCCACCTTGGCATCTTCATCAACAGTAATGAAGGCGTTGATCTTTTCGTCAGTCTTCTTGATGTTTTCAGCAGTGTCTTTGGCAAGCTGCTTGGCGTCCAGTTCGCCCTTCTTCAGCTTGTCGTTTAATGAATCAATCGTTTCGTTTAAGTAGTTCATTATTGGTCGTCATCCTTATCGATAATTACAGGTACCTTAACAAAGCCGTTGCTCTTGTCTGGTACATTCTTCATCATTTCATCGCGAGTTTGCCACTTTTCAGGAACGTCGTCTCTGAAGACAGTGTCGCGGTCAACTACTTGAACGGTTTCTTCAACGCCGTCAGTATTAACGGCTTGCAATTCTTCTGCCATTTCCAAGATCTTGCCCATTTGCGGGGTGAACTTGGTCAATTCTTCGTCGCTAAATTCAAGCTTAGCCAATTTGGCAACGTGCTTGATGGTATCGTTTGTTACCTTTTCCACTTAATTAACCTCCTAATTGCCGCCATAGATGTGAATGTTGTAAGACCCGGTTGCCGTGCCCTTAGAAATTACCGCCTGCGGGTCGTTGACCGAGGAAATCGTAATTTCGACAGGCGAGCTGGTGCCTAGGTACTTCTTAGCCCGATTCTTGACCGTTTGAGCAAAGCTTTGCACTTCCAGGTAGTTGTAGAACTGGGTCGTGATGGCAATGCTTTCGTAAGCCAGCTTGCCATCGTAGTAACGCAAGGTTGCCGTTACGCCGGAAACGTTCGGGAAGTAGTTTTCAATGTCGTCCTTGAAGCTGGTGAACTTGGATTGGTCACTGGCGCTGATCGGAGTGGCATTGTCAACCGTTGGCAAGACCTGGGTCTTTTCATTCACAGAATTCCATTTAGTTATTTTACTACTATTTGCGGCCGCTGTCCCATATGAGAAGTAAGTTCCCCCAACAATTGAGTCGGTATCGGTCTTAGAGAAGAGTCCAACCATGATCTGGACGTTCTTGTACTTCTTCTTGGCCTTCAAGCGGCTGATGATGGTGTTAGCCGTCTTTTGCCCAAAGGAGCGGCGGGTAGCCAAGGAAATCTTGGTGCTGTATTCCGTGCCGCCAGTGGTCTTAGTGTAGTAGTCAACCGAGTTCAGCCCCAAAGACAGGCTGATGCCGGCCAGCTTGTAGCTGGACCCGCTCTTGACGTAAAAGTCTTCTTCCATGATCTGCTGCAAGATGATCGGGTTCCGGGTGGTTGAGCCGGTCTTACCGTTGTTCTTTAAGTTCAGGCCTTCCTTGTTGGACTTAGAGTAGCGGCCCAGCCAGTTGGTGACGGTCGTTTCGTCTAATTGCTGCCCTTCTTGGATGACATAATTCTTGGTTGAGTAGACCTTCTTGGACAGGCGGATCAGCCCCCGCTCCATAGCCGACTCGTCCACGCTGTTGTCGTAGTTGGTGGCTTCTAGACCAGAAATTGCACTGGTTTGGTAGACGCCTTTTTTCAAAAGGACTGAGTAGTCGCCATCAGAAGTTGAAGTCGTTTGGTACTTCTTGGTGCTAGTCGAAGTCGTCGTTGAATTGCTGGCTAAGTCAGAATTCTTCAAATTGCCGCAGGCCACCAAAAAGACGCTGCAGCTCAATAATGCCATTGCCTGGAAAAATTTCTTCACTTTAATCAATCCTGCATCTTTCATTCTATTCGATCTTCGAGATTGCCTCTTGCTCGGTCAGGCGCGGAATCTCCAGCTTCTCGGCCTTGGCCAGTTTGGAGCCGGCGTCAGCCCCGTAAATCAGGTAATCCGTCTTCTTAGAAACAGAGCCCGTCACTTTGGCCCCCAAGGCTTCCAGTTTTTCGGTAAATTCCTTGCGGGAGTAGTGTTCTAATTTGCCAGTCAAGACCACGGTCTTGCCCTTGAAGAAGTTGTCTTCAGCTTCTTCAGGACTGGCGCCGAGATAATCCATGTTCACGCCGGCCTGCTTTAGCTCAGCTAAAAGCTTTTGTGCTTCTGCTTGCTTAAAGTAGGCGGTCAAAGATTCAGCAATCGTCATACCTATTGTATCGATTGCAGTCAGATCTTGCACGCTTGCCTGGGCGATTTTTGACATATTTTTAAATTTTTCCGAAATTAGCTTGGCGGCCTTGCCCCCGACATTGTCGATTCCTAGGCCAAAAAGGAGCAGCTCAAGTGAATTGCCCTTGCTCTGGTCGATAGCATTAAGCAAGTTGTTGATCGACTTTTCCTTGAAGTGAGGCAAAGCGGCCAGGTCATCAGCCGTCAGGTAGTAAAGGTCAGCCACGTTGTGGACCAGGCCCTGGTCAATCAGCTGGCGGACGATCTTGGGGCCAAGGCCCGCGATATTCATAGCCTGGCGGGAGGCAAAGTGGGTAATGCCTTCTTCGACTTGGGCTGGACAAGACGGGTTGATGCAGCGCAGAGCTACTTCGCCGTCTAAGTGAACTAATTCTTCGCCGCAGGAAGGGCACTTGCTTGGGACCTCATAAGGAGTTGAATCTACTGGCCGCTTTTTCAAGACAACTTCAGAAATTTCCGGAATGATGTCGCCGGCCTTGTGCAGCTTGACCGTGTCGCCGATTCTGACGTCTAACTTGGCCAGCAAATCAGGATTGTGAAGTGAGGCTCTAGCTACAGTTGTGCCGGCCAGTTCCACCGGGTCCATGACCGCCGTTGGCGTCACCACGCCGGTTCTCCCGACCGTCCACTCAATGTCGCGGACGAGGGTTTCGGCTTCTTCTGGCGGAAACTTGTAGGCAATTTCCCAGCGGGGCACCTTGACGGTGGCACCAAGCTCCTCTTGCAGGGCCAGGTCATCAACCTTTAAGACGATCCCGTCAATGCCGTAAGGAAGCCGATCTCTTTTTTCCGTAAATTCGTCGATGTAGGCAAAAACGGCATCCAGGTCTTCCAGTCTTCTGCCATTTTCATTGGTGTGAAAGCCCAGCTTGGCCATTTCGCCGATTGCCTGGTGCTGGCCCGTCACTGCTTCAGGCGGGTTGATCCAGGTATAGATGAAGGTGCTGAGCTGGCGCTTCTTGGTCACCTTGGGGTCCAGCTGCCTTAAAGAACCAGCTGCGGCGTTCCGCGGGTTGGCAAAAGTGGCCTCGCCCTGCTCATCCCGCTCAGCGTTTAGCTTGGCAAAGGCCTCCTTGCCCATGTAGCACTCGCCCCGAACTTCGGTGGTCAAGTTTTCCGGCAAAGTCTGCGGCACGTCCTGGATATAGCGGACGTTAGCCGTCACGTCTTCACCCACTTGTCCGTTGCCCCGAGTCGATGCCCGGAAAAGCTTGCCGTCTTGGTATTCAAGAGAAAGCGACAAGCCGTCGATCTTTAATTCCACGTTATAAGCAACCGGGTGGCCCACCAGCTTTTGGATCCGCTGGTCAAATTCTTCGAGTTCTTCTTTAGAAAAAACATCCCCCATGGACAGCATCGGTACCGGGTGCTCCACCTTAGGCAAGTCGCTATTGACGTCGCCGCCGACTTGCTGGGTGATGGAATCAGGCGTCACCAGGCTCGGGTATGCTTTTTCCAGCTCTAAGAGCCGGTTATATTTTTGGTCATAGACATTGTCTTCAACGACCGGGCTGTCTTTAGTGTAGTAGGCTTCTGCCCACTCTTTCAGCTGCTTGTTAAGGGCAGCTGCTTCTTTTTTTGCGTCTGCTAAAGCCATTTTTTCTACCTGCTAAATCTTCTTAATTGGGGCAAAGGCTGCTAAAAGCCGCTTCTTGCCCTTGGAGGCAAAGGCGATGTCTAATTCAACATCATCGCCTGAACCGTTAACCTTGATGACCACGCCCTTGCCCCAGCCCTTGTGCTCAACCTGGTCGCCTGGGTGCCAGCCTTCTTTTTCAGCACCGACCGCTCCCTTGGCCTTTTGGGCTTTGGGCATGGAAACGGGCTTATTTTTAGCAAAAGGCACCTTGATATCAAGCGGAGACGGCTTTGGACCAGAGTAGATCACGTCTAAGTCATCATCCTTGATTTCATCGATGAAGCGGGACTTCTGGTTGTGCTGGAAAGAGCCGTACATCATCCGGGAATAGGCGCTGGTCAGATACAGCTCTTCCCGGGCCCGGGTGATGCCGACATAGGCCAGGCGCCGCTCTTCTTCCAGCTGGTTGGGGTCTTCGTCCTTGATGGCGCGGCCTAGCGGGAAGAGGTTGTCTTCCATCCCGATCAAGAAGACCACTGGGAATTCCAGCCCCTTGGCCGCGTGCAGGGTCATCAAAGTCACCTTGTCGTCGCTTTCCAGGTCGTCTTGGTCGCTTAACAGGGACACTTCTGCCAAAAAGTCGCTCAGGCGGCTGCTGTCTTCACTTTCTTCGTAGTTATCGTCAAACCGCTTGGTAACTGACAGGAATTCCTGCAAGTTTTCTAGACGGGTGGCCGCTTCTAGAGACCCTTGCGCTTCTTCGTCTTTTAACGCCTTATTATAGCCAAAGACTTCTAAAACTCTTTCCGTCAAATCCGTCACGGTGTTGGTCTCGGCAAAGGCGATTACGCTGGCCAGCTGGTCGCTGAAGGCCAGGATCTTGCGGGCCGCGGCGCTAGAGACGTCAGACAGCTCAACGTTGCGGGCGGCTTCGTAGATCCCGCCCCCCATCTGGTCAGCAAAGGCAGTCAGGCGCGCTACGCTGGCAGCCCCGATCCCTCTTTTTGGCACATTGATGATCCGGTTGAAGCTCATGGAGTCGCTAGGGTTAGCGATCAGCTTCAGGTAGGCCATGATGTCTTTGATTTCCTTCCGGTCATAGAACTTGTGGCCGCCGACGATTTGGTATGGGACATTGGCTTCAACCAGGGTTTCTTCCATGGTCCGGGACTGGGCGTTGGTCCGGTAAAGAATCGCGAAGTCTTGGTACTTGCGCTTTTTCGCCTTGACTTCTTCTCTAATCTTGGACAAGACGAAGCGGGTTTCGTCCCGGTCGCTTTGGGCCTGATAGTAATGGACCTTGTCCCCGTCGCCCTTGTCCGTCCACAGGCGCTTGGCCTTGCGGTTTTCGTTGTGGTCGATCACGGCGTTAGCAGCCTTCAAGATGTGCCCAGTTGACCGATAGTTTTGTTCCAGCTTGACGGTCTTAGCGCTCTTGTAGTCCTTTTCAAAGTTGAGGATGTTTTCCATGTTGGCCCCGCGCCAGCCGTAGATGGACTGGTCGGCATCCCCAACCACGCAGATGTTTTGGTATTTCTTGGCCAAAAGGTGGCAGAGTTCGTACTGGGCCTCGTTGGTGTCCTGGTATTCGTCAACTAAGATGTAGCGGAACTTGTTTTGATAGTATTCCAGGGTGTCTGGGCTTTCCTTAAACAGGACCAGGGTCTGCATGATCAAGTCGTCAAAGTCGAGGATCATGTCCCGCTCCAGGCTTCCTTGGTACTTGCGGTAAACATCGCTGACCACTTTTTCAAAAGGACTAGCGGCTTGGGCCTTGTATTGGCTTGGGGTCAAGAGGTTGTTTTTCGCATTGGAAATCTGGCCTAAGATGCTGCGGGGTTGGTAGAGCTTAGGATCCAGGTCCAGTTCCTTCAAAATGCGCTTGATCAGGGTCACCTGCTCTGACGGGTCAGCAATGGAAAAGTCTCGGTCGTAGCCAATCTGCTGGCCATCCCGGCGCAAGATGCGGACGCAGAGGGAGTGGAAGGTGGACATCCAGATGTCCCGGGCTTCGTCGCCCAAGAGCTTTTCTTCTCTTTCCTTCATTTCCTTGGCAGCCTTGTTGGTGAAGGTAATGGCCAGGATCTGCCAGGGAGCGACCCGCTTTTCTTCAACCAGGTAGGCGATTCTTCTGGTCAAAACGGAGGTCTTCCCAGAGCCAGCCCCAGCGATGACCAAGAGCGGTCCCTCGGTCGTCTCTACTGCATCTACTTGCTGCGGGTTTAATCCTTGTAAAATTGCTGTTTCTGTCATGCACGTACCCTTTCATTGGAAAAATCTTGCTTACCTATTATAGCAAAAAAAGCCGCCAAAAGATTGGCGGCTGTTTGCTTAATTATCGTATTGGTTTAAGTTGAATTGCTCGATCAGGTTGGTCAGTTTGGTGGCGTAATCGGGATCGGTCGCGTAGCCATCGGTGACTAAGGCCTTGGCCTGCTCGGGATAGTTTTTGGCATTTAAGACGTCCTTATACTGGTTCTTGTTCCAGGTCGTCCCCTCTTGGAAGAGGCGGTTGTGGGCCCGGATCGATGCTTCATAAGAGTCGTAGATCTGGAAGCGCGCCTTGACCGTGACCCACTTGCCGTTGGTGTATTCCTTGGTTGTCATGACCGCTGAGGTAGTCTTGCTGGTCCCCTTGACGCCAAACAGGTTGTTGTACTTTTGGGCCAAGTCGCTTTGGCCATAGTTGGACTCCAAGCAGGCCTGGGCGATAGTAATGCTTGGCAAAAGCTTAGTCCCCTTGTCCACTTTTTGAGCAACCGGCGCCACCTTTTTAATAAAGTCCTTCTTCTGCTTTAAGAGCTTGGCGGCAGCTTCTTTCTTGGCTAATTCCGCTTGACGCACCTGCTCTTGCTCTAAGGCCTGGCGCCGGTAGTAGCGAAAGGCCACGAAGGCTCCCATCAGGAGCAAAACAATGGCAAAAACGCGGACGATGGTAATGGTCGTTTGCTGATTCTTACTGCGGTTTCTTCTTGGCATAAGACACCTTTTTCCTAACTAACGACGCGCAAGCCGCTTGTTGACGGCGCTGGCAATAACTGGGGTAACTATACCGCTAAAGGCTGATTCAAGCAAGCAGTTGGCGCCTAAGGCAACGAATAGCACAGCTAAAAGGTTGCCGGAATTTTTCCCTAAAGCGACCAAGAGCTGGTGAGAATTATTGCCGTACCACAGGGCTGACAGCAAGATCACGAACAAGGTGTTGGTGACTGACGCCGTAATTCCGCTGAGGCAATAGGCCAAACTTTTTTTCTGTAAAGGCAATTTGCCAACTAGGCCGGCAAAATACCCGCTCAGGATCCGCGGCACCAGGCAGATCAGGGGATTTTGGAAAAGCAAGATGGTAACCAGGCCATTTGGCGCTGTGTAGGCCCGAAAGAGGCTGGTTAAGCCCCAAACCAGGCCAAAGACCGCGCCAGCTTTTGGCCCCATTAAGCAGGCGTAGATGGCCACGGTCAAGGGAATGGTCGTCACGGCCGGCAATCCCGGAAAAATCGTGATGTAGCCAATATTGGGAATAAAGGCTTCTAAGAGTAAAATGGCGATAAAAACGGCCGTAATCGTCATCTTGAGCGTTTTTTGCCGGCGCGTGGCATCATACATGTTGGACTGATCCCCCTAAACTAGTTTGCTTTTATTTGTTGTCTTATATTATACTGTTTTTTCTTTGAGGATAACAAAAAAAGGAGCCGTTATTCCTAACGACTCCCACACATGCGGACGAGAAGACTTGAACTTCCACGACCTAAAGCGGTCACAAGATCCTTAGTCTTGCGCGTCTGCCAATTCCGCCACGCCCGCAATACAGATAATAGTATAGCAGGCAAAAAGCTTTTTGGCAAGGCTATTTTTTCAGTAAAGTGAATTTTCCGCGGCAGCGGGCACAGACATACCGCCTGGTATTGAGCCGGCGGACCCGGTAAAGGTCCTGCCCGCACCCCTGGCAGCGGTAGTGGTACTTGCGCTGCAGCTTACGCCTTTGGCCGATATCTGGCGCATAGCGGCTGCCCCCTACTTTTTGGAGCAGAGTCTTAAAGTCCCGGTCCTTATGCTGGTAGCCTAACCCCAAGAGGTGGAGGTGGTAGTGGGTGAGTTCATGCTTGATGATGCCAGGAAGATATTCCCGATTTTTGGCTTCTAAAAAATGGGCATTGATCTCGATATGGTGATCATCCAGATGGTAGCGGCCCCCCGTCGTCTTCATCCGGCGGTTGATCTTAACCTGGTGAAGAAAAGGTCGACCAAAATACTTGAGTGAAATATCTTCAACGAGTTTTTGTAATTCTGCTTCAGTCATGAGGCTATTTTACTCTATTTTTTGGCTAGTCGCTTAAATCCGCACCTCTAGAAGCGATGACCTTCTTGTACCAGTAGAAGGAGTCCTTCGGGATCCGCTTGAGCGTCCCTTCGCCCTTGTCGTCGCGGTCAACGTAGACAAAGCCGTAGCGCTTGCGCATTTCGCCCGTCCCGGCACTGACTAAGTCGATGCAGCCCCACATGGTGTAGCCCATCAGGTCAATGCCGTCAAGGTTAATGGCATCCCGCATGGAGGCGATGTTTTGCTGCAGGTAGGAAATTCTTTCCTTGTCGTGGATGTGGCCATCTTCAGCGATCTGGTCCTTGACGCCGATCCCGTTTTCCACGATCCAAAGCGGCTTGTGGTATCTGTCCCACAAGATGTTTAAGGCGATCCGCAAAACGTCTGGGTCAATCGCCCAGCCCCAGTCGTTGGTCTTCAGATATGGGTTGGTGACCCCGCCCATCAAGTTGCCGCCGCTGACTTCTTGGCCATCGTGCGTGGTAATGGTCGAAGAAGCGTAGCAAGAGAAGCTCAAGAAGTCGGCTGGGTACTTAGCCAAGAGTTCATAGTCTTCTGGCTGGTCGTCCAGCTTGATGCCTTTTTGCTCGTATTCCTTCCAGATCCAGTCTGGGTAGCGGCCGCCGGTTTGGACGTCGCTGTAAAAAAGCGTCCAGTCATTAGCCTTTAAAGCGGCCAGTTGGTCCTTCGGGTCCGCCGTTAATGCGTAAAATGGCTGGAAGGCCAGCATCTGCCCCACCTTGATTTCTGGATCAATTTCGCGGGCTGCCTTGACGGTCAAGGCGCTAGCCACGAATTGGTTGTGAGCACCCTTAGCCTTAGATTCGTCGTCATCGGTCAACAGGCCGCCAGCCACGAAGGGCATCATGGACATGCAGTTGATTTCGTTGAAGGTCAGGTAGTACTTGACCTTGCCCTTGTAGCGCTTCATGACGGTCTTGGCGTACTTAACGAAGAAGTCGATCAACCGCCGGTCAGTCCAGCTATTGTACTTGATGGACAAGTTGAGCGGCGTTTCGTAGTGAGACAGGGTTACCAGGGGCTCAATCCCGTACTTGCGGCATTCGTCAAAGACCTTATCGTAAAATTCCAAGCCCTTTTCATTGGGCTCAGCGTCGTCGCCATTTGGAAAAATCCGCGCCCAGTTGATAGACAAGCGGAAGCACTTAAAGCCCATTTCCGCCATCAGCTTGATGTCTTCTTGGTAGTGGTGGTAAAAGTCGGTTGCCGTGTGGCTTGGGTAGTAGTAGCCGTCCACAACAGCTGGAATGGCGTCTTTGGGGAAATTGATGCTCTTGCCAAAAGCCATTTCGACATAGCCGGTTTCACCTGTAGCTGGCTTGCCCCAGGTAATCTTGCGGGGCTCGGTGTGGCTGCCGTTGGTCATGACGTCTGACGTAGACAGGCCCTTGCCATCTAGGTTATAGGCACCTTCATATTGGTTGGCGGCAGTGGCCCCGCCCCAAAGGAAGTCTTTTGGAAATTCGGCCATAATTTTGCTCCTTATTTTTTGATTTAACAGGTAAAGGCCGAGGCATCCCGCCCCAGCCTAAGTGAAATTTGAAGTTTTTGATTAATTGTTTTTGATTTAAGAAATTGAGATATTAAAGATAGAAAAAACGTTTTTGAGAATGCGAGGATTTTTAGACTAATCGCTTAAGTCCGTACCATCAGAAGCGATGACCTTCTTGTACCAGTAGAAGGAGTCCTTTGGAATCCGCTTGAGCGTCCCTTCGCCCTTGTCATCGCGGTCAACGTAGATGAAGCCGTAGCGCTTGGACATTTGGCCAGTACCGGCAGAAACGCAGTCGATGCAGCCCCAAGTGGTGTAGCCACGCAGGTCAACGCCGTTTTCGATGGCCTTGCCCATGGCTTCGATGTGCTGGCGGAGGTAGTCGATCCGGTAGGAGTCGTGAACCGTGCCATCTTCTAATTTGTCAACGGCGCCCAGACCATTTTCCACAACCATCACTGGCAATTCATAGCGGTCATAGATCGTTTCCAGGTAGTATTGCAAGCCAGTTGGGTCAGTTGCCCAGCCCCATTCTGAGTAGTTCAGGTATGGGTTCTTGGCACCAGCTGCAAAGTTGCCGCCAACCTTGTCTTTGACTTCGTGGGTGGTTACCATGTTGGACATGTAGTAAGAGAAGGTGTACATGTCAACCATACCTTCTTTCAGGTCCTTTAAGTCCTGGTCAGTGATGTCCAGGTGAACGTCATGTTCAGCCCACAAGCGCTTGGCAAAAGTTGGGTACTTGCCCTTGCATTGAACGTCGCCGCAGTAGAAGATGTTTTGTTCCCAGTTGTAGCGGTTCAAAAGCACATCCTTAGGGTCAGGAGAGCCTGGGTAGAAGACGATCCCGCAGATCATGTTGCCGACTACGTAGTTTGGATCGATTTCGTGAGCTGCCTTGACAGCGCGGGCTGAGGCCACGAATTCGTAGTGCAGCTTTTGGTAGTTGTGCTGGTAGTCTTCGTCGCTGCCACCACCGCCAAAAGTTGACAGGCCCAGCAAGGCGGTGTTGATTTCGTTAAAGGTCAGCCAGTACTTAACCAGGCCCTTGTATTCCTTGAACAAGGTCGTTGCGTACTTAACGTAGGCATCGATCATGCCGCGGTCGCCCCAATCGTTGTATTTTTCGCTAAGAGTCAATGGGTCTTCATAGTGGGAAATCGTAACAAGTGGTTCAATGTCGTACTTCTTCAGTTCTTCAAAAACCCGGCGGTAGAAGTCCAAGCCTTCTTGGTTTGGTTCATCTTCTAAGCCTGTAGGGAAAATTCTGGTCCAAGCAATGGACAGACGGTAAACCTTAAAGCCCATTTCGGCAAAAAGCTTGATGTCTTCCTTGTAGTGGTGGTAAAAGTCGATCGCCACGTGGTTAGGATAGTATTCATCATCAAAGATCGCGCCCTTAGCGCCCTTTGGCAAGCCTTGGCCTGGCAGAGCCGGACTCTTTTGCTTCTTGCCATCCAAGGTGTAAGTCAAGTAACGCGGTGCTTCTAATGAACCGGCCGTTTGCACGTCAGTTACAGACAAGCCCTTGCCGCCTTCATTATAGCCACCTTCTACTTGGTTAGCGGCGGTTGCCCCGCCCCACAAAAAGCCTTTTGGAAATTCAGTCATTTTGCTTATACTCTCCTTTTTTCTAAAAACTTACTAAACCTTACTAGCTAAATCGCTTTCTATTTTTCGCTACTTCAATTCTAGCAGATTTTGGCCAACTTCAACTGGACCAAGGTCAGCCTTTACGCTTTCGTAATCCTTGGAGTTGGTAATGACGACTGGTGAAGTTAGGTCGTAGCCTTGCTTTTGAATGCCGTCTAAGTCGAACTTGATCAATTCTTGGCCAGGCTTGACGCTTTGACCCTTTTCAACCAGGGTTTCAAAGCCCTTGCCTTGCAGGTTGACCGTATCCATGCCCAGGTGGATCAGGATTTCGGCACCGTTTTCGCTCTTTAAGCCGATGGCGTGGCCAGTTGGGAAGACCATCATGACCGTGCCGGCTACTGGTGAGTGCAATACTCCCTCAGCTGGCTTAATGGCAGCCCCTTGGCCCATGGCACCTGAGGCAAAAACATCGTCTTTAACTTCGCTTAAGTCAACGGCTTCACCCTTAAGTGGTGATACCAAGGTTTCTGCCTTAACGCCGGCAGCGGCGGTTTCAGTAGTTACAGTTTCGTTTGCATTTGAGCTTGCAGTAGCAGCTGGGGCACCAGCGGTGGCCAAGGCTGCATCGTCTTCGCCGTAAAGCTTAGGAATCTTAGTGAACATGGTGAGGACAAAGCCCAGTACCAAAGCAATCACGCCGCAGATGATCAGGTGGATCAAGTCAGCGTATGAACCCGTCTTAGGGTTGATGAAGGATGGAAAGGCGAAAATCCCCATACCGCCGAAGGCGTACATCTTAATATCAAAGATACCGCAGACTGCACCTTGGATGGCACCAGCAATACAAGTCATGATGAAAGGCTTTCTCATTGGCAAGGTAACACCGTAGATAGCCGGTTCAGTAACGCCGAAGATTGAAGACAGCAGAGCTGGAGTAGCAATTTCCTTAACCTTCTTTTCCTTGGTCTTCAAAATGATGGCTGCCAAGGCCCCGGTTTGGGCAAAGCAGATCATGACGCTGGCGTTGATCATGACCCCTTGACCCTTTTGAGCAATTTCCATTAAGGCTAGTGGCACCAGACCCCAGTGCAGACCGAACATAACCAGGACTTGCCACAAGGCACCTAAGACAATCCCGTAAACAATTGGACTTACGCCGTAAATTGCAGTAAAGGCATTACCAACCCAAGTTGAAGCGGTGTTAGCTACTGGCCCAATTACCATGAGCGAAACCGGGATTGAGATCAGCAAGGTGATTAATGGCACACCGAACATCTTAACGTCAGTTGGCATCCACTTCTTGGTCCACTTTTCAATTAATGAGGCAAACCAAACAGCCACAATAATTGGGACCACCGTTGAGTAGTAGCCGCCGCTTGGCAAGCTGAGCGGAAGCCCAAAGAGCTTGGTAGTGGACTTAACCGTGGTAGTCAAGGTTGGGTAAAGCATGGCCCCAGTCAAGGCAAAGGCAGTAAACTGGTCCATCTTGAACTTCTTAGCACTCGTATAAGCCAGGAAGAATGGCAGGAATTGGAACATCCCATCCCCCATGGCGTTGAAGAGAATGTACAGCCCTGACGTGGTTGGTACGCCGCTGGCGGCTAAGATAGCGGTAATCCCCTTCAAGATACCGGCTGCACTAAGGACACCCAGCATTGGCTGGAAGACGCTGGAAATCAGGTCGATGAAGCGGTCAAAAAGGTTGCCCTTTGGCGCTTCTTCTGCGTCATCTTCGGCAACTTCGCCGACGCCCTTGATGTTGCTATTTTTCAAAACTGCGTCGTAAACGTCGCCAACTTCGTTGCCGATTACCACTTGGTACTGGCCGCCGGCCTTAGCAACAGTGATGACGCCGTCACGCTTTTTCAAGTAATCCGTATCAGCCTTGCTTTCATCTTTCAAGACAAAACGCAGGCGGGTCACGCAGTGCTTCAAGGAAGAAACGTTCTCTTCCCCGCCCACGTGGGCCACAATATCTTTAGCTAATTCATCGTAATTCTTAGCCATGATTAAAACTCCTTAAATTTAAACTAAATGATTTGAGAATTTAGTTTTAATCAAAAGAAAAACCCAGCAAGGGCTACAAACTAACAATAGCCATTGCCGGGTTCATGCCTGGTCGAACCAGTAACACACCACACAATACTAGAAAATTGATAAAAAAAGAGTCTACTAAGGCTAAAGCAAGTATTGCGTTTAGTTCTGTAGTAGACCCATGCCTAATTTAATAGTAACACGTCTTTTGATGCTTTTATTATGCCAGGATTTGGAAGCGGTGTCAATAGAGAGCTTTGATTTTTTGAAAAAATCTTTTCTGACTACTTCTCTTCTTCCCGGTGGGTGACCCGCCAGATGTGGAGGATCAGGTAAACCCGGTCATCTGGCGTGAGGGTCCAGCCCGCCTTATTTTGCAGGTAAGTCTGGATCCGGTCGACAGTTTCCTTTTCTTCTGGATACTTGGCCTCCATCAAGGCCAAGATAGCTGGATCCAGCTCGGCTGCATCCTTGCTGCCAACGATTTTGCGCACCATCAGGGCCCGCATGTGGCCGACAAAGCGCTGGTAGTTGAAGCTGCTTTCGTCCAGGGTCATCCCATACTGGAACTGGATGATGTTGACGATCCCCGTGATGTACTGGGCCAGGCGGACCGTGTCTTGCAATTTGGTGCCGTCAGATTCAGCGTTGATGAAGTGGTACATGAGGTAGACGGCCTCGCTCTTGGACATCTCGATGTGGGTAGTTTCTTCGATAATCTTTACGGCTTCTTCAGCCATCCGGTATTCTTTTGGAAAAAGCTTCGTCCCTTCCCAAGCTACCGTCCCGTCGGGTACGGCCCCGCCGTCCAGCGTTCTTTTAACAGCGAAGTCGATGTGGTCAGCCAGGGCAAAGTACTGGTAGCCGGTAAAAGTGAGCTGGTATTCGTCCGCCATCTTTTTAACGATCTGGTCGGTTGCCTCAAAAGCCTTGGGCGTGATGCCGGCCACCACGTCGGGCTCGACTTCTTCGTCTTTTTCTGAGGCAAAGCGACGCTCGATCTTGGCTTCAGGCACCTGCATCCCCGGCTTCAAGCCAAAGCCGACCCCCTTGCCGGTCACGATCCATTCCTGCCCTTGGTCGTCTTTGACCAAGGCCGCATTATTGTTGTAATTTTTGATAAATTCCATAACTCTAACTCTCACACATAAAAAAGTCTGCACTTTCCCCTTAAATGGAGAAGGTGCAGACTAATGCCCATCCGGTAACACGTCTAATAACATATGTTAGCGGTAACACGGGCCTTTTGTCAAGCTTTTGTCAATTAGTTTTGGTCCTTTTTTCTTTCAAAAAACTTGACGATTTCCACGATCAGGATCATCAAGATTCCCATGCCTAGGACCACCAGCCACTGGTCGAGGTTCAGCTCGGAGACAGCGAAGACCTTGGTCAAAAATGGCAGCTCTACGGCAGCCATGACGAGGGCGGAGATCAAAATGGCAATATTGAACCACTTGCTCTTCAAGGTGTTCACTTGGAAGATGGACTGCTTGATGTACTTGGAGTTAACTGCGTGGAAGAGCTGGATCAGGCCCAAAGTCAAGAAGGCCATAGTCAAGGCATCTTCGTGCGGGTTAGATCCGTGCGGCAGAGCGTGGAGGCCTAAACCGTAGGTGGTCAAGACCAAGACCCCTTCGAGGATCCCCTGGTAGATGATGGAGCTGGCTACGCCGCCTGAGAAGAAGTTGGAGTTCTTCCCGCGAGGCTTTTTCTTCATAATGCCTTGCTCAATTGGCTCAACGCCCAAGGCGATGGCTGGCAGGGTGTCAGTGACCAGGTTGATCCAGAGCAGCTGGACTGGCTTTAAGACGTCCCAGCCAAGCAAGGTCATCATGAAGACCGTCAAGACTTCGCCGACGTTGCAGCTCATCAGGTACAGGATGGCCTTTTGAATATTGGCAAAAACCTTCCGCCCCTGCTTCACGGCTTCAACGATGGTCGCAAAGTTGTCGTCGGCCAAGACCATGTCGGCCGCACCTTTGGAGACTTCAGTCCCAGTGATCCCCATGCCGACCCCGATGTCGGCTTGCTTCAAACTTGGGGCGTCGTTAACGCCGTCACCGGTCATGGCCACGATCTTGCCATTAGCCTGCCAGGCCTTGACGATTCTTACCTTGTGCTCAGGAGAAACCCGGGCGTAAACGGAGTAGTCGCCCACGTGCTTGGTGAAATAGTCGTCGCTCAATTTGTCCAGCTGAGCCCCGGTAATGACGGCTTCGTCTCGGCCTTTTTCAACCAAGCCCAGCCGTTCAGCAATGGCTTGGGCGGTAACTTGGTGGTCACCGGTAATCATGATCGTTCTGATGCCGGCAGCATGGGCTTCCTTGATGGCGTCCTTGGCTTCTGGCCGTTCAGGGTCGATCATGCCGACTAAGCCGGCAAAGATCAGGTCTTGTTCAACATTGTCGGTGGTTGGGTCAGCGTAAGGCTGGTCAACGTACTTGTAGGCCATGGCCAAAACCCGCAAGGCCTGTTTGGCCATCTGGTTGTTGGTGTCCAGGATAGCTTTTTTCTGCTTATTGCTAATGTCGGATAAGTCGCCGTTGATGTCGACGTACTTAACCCGCTCCAACAGCATGTCGGGCGCACCCTTGACGGCGACCATGAAGCGGCCGTTGTACTTGTTGACAGTACTCATCAGCTTGCGTTCAGAGTCAAATGGCACTTCTTCCACTCTTGGGTGCTCGCTTAAAAAATCCAGGACTTTCAAGTTCTTGTGGAAGCCATATTGGACCAGGGCCGTTTCGGTTGGGTCACCGAGGAGTTCACCCCCGTCTTGGATCTTGGTGTCGTTGGCCAGCAGCATGGTGATCATAGCTGGGTTGGCCAGGTCGATGTCGTCGCTAGAATCGTGTAAAATGCCGTCGTAGTAGACTTTTTCCACGGTCATCCGGTTCTGGGTCAAGGTCCCAGTCTTGTCAGACGCGATAATGTCGGTTGCGCCGAGCGTTTCAACGGCTGGCAACTTGCGGACGATGGCCTTGTGGTCAGCCATGGCCTGAGTGCCCAGGGCCAAGATGATGGTGACGATGGCCGGCAAGCCTTCTGGGATAGCGGCGACAGCCAGGGAAACGGCCGTCAAGAACATGTCAATCAAGAGGGCGTTCATCGGTTCATGTTGCGGGTTGCGGATGACCCCGATGATGAAGACGATCACGCAGATGGCCAGGATCATGTAGGTCAGGGTCTTGCCTAATTGGTTGAGGTTTTGCTTGAGCGGAGTATCCGTTTCGTCAGCCTCGTTCAGCATCTTGGCAATGTTGCCGACCTCGGTCTCCATCCCGGTGGCAACGACGATCCCTTCGCCGCGGCCGTAGGTGACGTTGGTGCTGGAGTAGGCCATGTTGATCCGGTCGGCCAGGGCCACGTCGTCTTTTTGCAGGACTTCGTTGCTTTTTTCAACAGGCACGGACTCACCGGTCAAGGCTGCTTCTTCAATCTTGAGGCTTTCGGCCACGGTGAGGCGGAGGTCAGCCGGTACCACGTCGCCGGCTTCCAGCAAGACGATGTCGCCAGGGACCAGGTCGGTTGACGGCACCTCAACAACGGCGCCATCTCGCCGGACCTTGGCGCTCGGCGTTGACATGTCCTTCAAGGCCTCAATCGCCGCTTCAGACCGAGCTTCTTGGATGACGCCGAGAATGGCGTTCAGCAAAACGACGATCAAGATGATACCGGCGTCGGTCCATTCCTGGGCCACCGCGCCGGACAAAGCGGCGGCGACCAGCAAGACGATGATCATCAAATCTTTGAACTGGTCAATGAAGCGGGCAAACATTGACCGCTTCTTTTTGCCAGCAAGGGCGTTGGCCCCGTATTTGGCTAAGCGCTCTTTAGCGCTGCTGTCAGATAGCCCCTTGTTGGTGTCGGTGTCGAACTCGGCCAGCAAGCTGGGGATATCCTGCTTGTAGTAGGTCTTAGCCATTTTTTCTACCTCCTTATGAAAAAAGAGACTTACGTGCCCCGGCTTAGCCGCTGGCACATAAGTCTCACTAATTAAGACAAGCCCAGAAGGCGCAGTGCCTTCGGCTGTTGGTCTTGTCGCAAGTCTGGTTAGGCTTGCCGTTACTCCCTTATGATTGAATAATCATTTTCATCTTTAATATACCAAAAATGGGGTGGTTTAACAAGGAAGATTTTTTTGGGGGACGGGGTGAGACGCGGGAGCTGGGTTGAGGCGGCGATCATTTTGGGCAGCAGCATCGCTTCGGTTGAGATCATTTTGAGCCTTTTTTAAAAAATAATTTTTCAACCGTAATTCTTGCTGCACACGAATTTACTCAACTGCGGAAAATGCTGCTCACGAACTTACTCAACCAAAACCAAACCGTGCACAAAAACTATGTCAACTAGCAAATTGATTGCACACAAGTTTACTCAAGTAAGAAAAAAGCTGCTCATGATCTTACTCAACTAAGGGCGATCGGCGAGCAGCCATGTGGTAATAAGTCAAGACGAAATTGAAAAATAATTCGAGTAAAAGTTTGTTTGAAACCTGAAATTTGAGTGCACGAAACTAAGCCCTACCTAAAGGGATTTTTTTCAAAGTTTGATTAAAAACAGTGTTTTATTTTTAGACCAATCACCTCGGTGTTCGATAGATTTGGCCATTTTTGAGCAAAATGAAAATGACCCTAATTAATTTTCTTGCAGTTAATACGCAAGCTCGTTTATGCGAGGAAAAAGTTGCTTCGTCATACTTCTTTCGGTAATACTGGGCAAAAACAGGATCTCTTAGTCTTATTAAGTTGGCAGCTTCAACTAAATAATATCTTAGATACCTGTTACCAGTT
>NZ_JBJFHB010000074.1:0-1614 GCF_051893255.1 Lactobacillus sp.
TCAACCAAGCCGGCAAGCGTTTTGTCAACGAATTGGCAACCCGGAAGCTGGTTTCTGCTGCCATCACTGGCTTAAACGAAGACGGAGCCTACCTGATTTTTGACCAAGGCATCCGCGACCACGTCAAGGCCGTTGAATTCTACGACCATATTGGTTTGGTAGAACACGGCGAATCCTTGGCAGAACTGGCTGGGAAGATTGGCGTTGACGCCAGTGGCCTTGAAGCAACCGTTGAAAAGTGGAACGCTGACCAAGTAGCCGGCGACGACACGGCCTTTGGCCGGACTACCGGGATGGACCGGGGGATCAAGGTTGGCCCATTCTTCGCCATCCATGTCCACCCAGCCATCCACTACACGATGGGCGGGATCCACATTGACGCTGAAACCGAAGTTTTGGACACTAACGGCAACGTCATCAAGGGCTTGTACGCTGCTGGCGAAGTTTCCGGGGGTCTGCACGGCAACAACCGGATCGGCGGCAACTCGATCGCTGAAACGGTAGTCTTTGGCCGCCAAGCCGGCATCCAGGCTAGCCAGTTCGTCCGGGATCTCAAATCCGAAAATTAACGACAAAAAATGAAAAAGTGAGAGATTAAATGTTAGCAAAAGTAAATTACAAAGGCTTTATCGCGCCTTTGATCGTGGGGATCGCCCTGATCTTACTGATGCCTTTTAGACCAGCAGCGATCACGCCTGCTGGCTGGGAGATGTTCGCGATCTTCTTGGCAACGATCATTGCCTGCATCACCAAGCCCCTGCCAATCGCCGGGGTGTCCATCATCGCCTACGTGCTGATCGTCGGCACGGGCTTAGTCCAAATGAAGCCAGCCCTGGCAGCCTTTGGCGACTCCACCCCATGGACCATCGCTATGGCCTACATGATTGCCCGCGGCTTTACCAAGACCGGCTTAGGTCGCCGGATTGCCTTGGTCTTCGTTAGATCTTTTGGTAAAAAGACTCTGGGCCTTGGCTACTCCTTGTCCATGATCGACTTAGTCGTTTCCCCAGCTACGCCAAGTAACACGGCACGGTCTGGCGGGATCGTCTTGCCAATCATCGAATCCTTGTCTGACACTTTTGGCTCTAAGGTATCAGATGGCACGGAAAAGAAGATTGGTTCATACCTGATCTTCAACGAATTCCATGCCAACACCATTTCTTCCAGCCTCTTCATGACGGCTTCTGCGCCTAACGTGGCAGCGGTTGGTCTGGCAGCAGCCAACGGGGTTAAGATCTCCTGGTTTGGCTGGGTAGCAGCCGCTGTTGTGCCAGCTGTTATTTCCTTTATCCTGGTACCAATCATCATCTACAAGATGTATCCACCAGAAATCAAGGAAACGCCAAACGCTAAGGAATGGGCAGAAGGGCAATTGTCTGAAATGGGCCCAATGAAGGCCTCAGAAAAGGTCATGATGGCCATCTTCATCATCGCCTTGGTCTTGTGGATGCTGTCCAGCTTCATCGGCTTGGACGCAACCTGGGTAGCCTTTTTGGCAACGGCCTTGCTCTTGGTAACGGGCGTATTGACCACCAAGGACATGCTGGGCGAAACTGGTGCCTGGAACGTTGTCATCTGGTTCTCCATCCTGATCTTCATGGCTAACCAATTGAG
>NZ_JBJFHB010000074.1:1714-3800 GCF_051893255.1 Lactobacillus sp.
ATCTTCCAATCCACCACCCACTATTCCTGCGGGCCAGCTACGGCTTTGTTTGCCCCAGGCTACGTTAAGCAGACTGACTGGTGGAAGATGAACTTTGTTTTGGGTCTCTTCTACCTGGTAGTCTACGGCGTCATCGGTGGTCTCTGGATGAAGCTGATTGGCCTTTGGTAAAAAAGCAATCCGAAATCTGAAAACGTTAGATAAAACAAGTAACATAACAAGAAATGCCATCTCGGAAGAGATGGCATTTTTGCTTTAGCTATTTATTAAAAGTCAACTTAGACTTGGTTACTGAAGCTAACTTGTTGGAGTGAACGATCAAAGACTTGTTCATAGCTTGCCACTTGCTTTGAGCGTAGTCAGCGTTTTGCTGATTTTGCTCAGTAAGGTACTTGCTTAAGTCATCGCCATTCAAGCTCTTAGCTTTTTGGTCGCTAGCAGCTAGGTTGGCCTTAAGCTTAGCAGTTACGGCTTTCTTGGTTGGCTTGACGTCTTTAGTCATTAAATTGGTCTTCTTGCCATTAGAGTCGAGGAAGGACTTATTCTTGTAAGCTTCCAAAACCATTCCTGTTGTCTTGTAGGTCCAGTAGGCTGATTTCAGATTAGTTGGATCTTGGTAGTCGCCATCAACCTTGTATTGAGATGGAGTATCAGTAATATTGGTGTAGAAAGGCAGGTAGACGCTAGTAGCTGGGGAGGCCATGGCTAGCCATTGAACGCCAGCAATCTCACTCTTAACATTGTTTCTAATTTGTAAGATGTGAGATTCAACATCTGTTGAAACGTTGATTGGCCGGTAACCGCCTTTCCACTTGCCATAAGTGGAGTACTTGGTACCAGTAAAGTGGGAACTTAAGACTGTACCTACTTTAGCTACGCTAACCTTCTTGTCTGGCTTCAAGAAGAGAGTGAAGTGTTTCTTGGTGATCTTTTGCTTCTTGCTTGGCGTCAGGATTCTTTGGCCATCCCACATTCTTGGCCGGTTGTAGATGGAGTCGGTCTTGTCGTTCGTGCCAAAAGCCTTAGCGTAGTAAACTGACCCCTTGGAGTAGCCAGTCATCTTGATCTTCTTGCTCTTGGACCAAGCCTTGACCTTTTTGGTTAAGTTAGTAGAGGCTAGGTAGTTCTTGGAGTCTTTGAGATTAAGCTTGCCGATTACCATTTGGTTAGGGATGACAGCATACTTGGTGTCTGGAACTCTAACGGCTGCCCAGGTATGGCCAGAGCCGATTTCCATGTACCAGATTTCGTTCTTATCGCTAAAAATAACCCCGTTGTTTTCAGCAGAACCTTGCTTTTCGACAATTTGTCCTAAACGCAGAACGCCTTCTTTGGCAGAGTGGATGTATGGCAAAATAACGTCGAGCATGGAAGCTTCTGAAATCCCATTTTTAACTAACGGGTCGGCCTTTAGAGCTTTCTTGTTGCTTGTGCCAGATTCTGTGGCACTCATGGCAACATTGGCACTGTTGATGCCGTCCTCACCAAAAATCCACTGGCCATTTTCCTGCTCACCGTCTGGCGTGCTCGTGTAGCGCAAAGAAGTCTTTGGTAAGTCGAGCTTAAAGCCATTATCTTGAGAGGTATAAGTTTGCGGCATGCTGTTAGCGGCATGAACATAAAAGTGCTTTGACCAAGCACCGACGTCTTCGTTGCGGGCGATTAAGGTCGAGCCATCGGTCGTAGCTTTTTTGCCTACAATCACCGTAGTGCAGGCCTTGCTGACAGAAGTTGGCGCAAAGGCTAAGGCAGCCCCAGCTGCCAAGGTCAGCGCAGTAATTTTTGCTTTACGCATAATTATTTCCCCCTATAAAATTTTTCCTTTAATCCTAGAACTTCGATCATAAAATAAGCGCTTACAAACCGAATTATAACGCAGACCTTTTTAAAATAAAACTATCTATTTAATGTTTAGGATAGAAAATAACCTTTCTGGGGAAGAACTTTTTGCAAAATGAGAAACTATTTTTTTACTTAAATGAGTATTTTAAGCCAAAAGCTTAAAGGACAAATTCGAAAGCTAAACAAGAAATGAAAGAATCTATTGACCTTAAAATTTTACGGTCTAAATTAATTTTCGATAAAA
>NZ_JBJFHB010000074.1:3900-6104 GCF_051893255.1 Lactobacillus sp.
TCTTATACCCGTTCTTCGTGCATCATCTGCAGGACCCGGTTGGCGATGGATTCGTTGGTCACCAGGTGGGTGATAATGCCAGAGCGCAGGGCGCCCAGTAGGGCTTCAGACTTGAAGCGGTTGTTGACGACGACGAAGCGGACCGGGGTCTTGACGATTTGCTGGTCGGTGATGCCGATGATCTTGTTGGTAATGGCGCTGAAGAAGTGGCCCGCGTGGTCGTAAGGGCGGCCGAAGATCATGCCGGCGATTTGGTCATGGGGAATATTTTTAAACAAGAGATCCTCGTATTTCTGGTGGAGGAAGCTCTCTTCTTCAAAGGCCTGAATGGTCCCCAGGCTCGCCACCAAGAGGTCCAGCTGGTCGTATTTGCTGTTTAAGAGCTCATAAAAAGGCTCCTGCTTTAAGTACTTGACCAGGTCGGGATTGGTGGAATATAGGGGGGCAGGCAGAGATTGGAAGCTGGCCCCGCAGTGAGCGGCGGCTACGGGCTCTAGCGGGTTTTTCCGGCCGCTGCCGGCTAAGGGGTAGCCAACTAGCTGGACGAAGTCCAAGTCGCTGTTGTCGACGTTGTTAAAGGCTTTGACGATGTCCAGCATGGTTGTCCCCCAGCTCAGGCCCACGTACTTGGCCGACTGCATGTAGCTTTGGATCTGCTCAGCCGCGAAGCTGACGATCTTTTCGCTGTCCTGGTTCTTGGTTTCCATTTTGTCCAAGATGAAGGCTTCTTTTAAGTTGAACTGCTGGCGAAAAAGCTTCTCTAGATGGGAGTTGCGGCGGGCGCCTTCTCTGATCTTGATCTGGACGATCCCTTTTTTCTCAGCTTCGTTTAAAGCCTTGTCGATCAAATAGCGGGAAAGGTTGTACTTGGCCGAAATTTCCGCAATGTTCAGCTTGCTGATGTAGTAATCATGTGCGATGTTGGCTAGTCGATCATTAGTGATTTGCACTCGTCATTTCCCCCTAATTAGTAAAATTGCAAGTTTATTTGAATAGTGTAAAACAAAAGGCAGTTTTTGTAAAATAGCAAAAAAGTTAAGGGAATAAAAAAAGAGGAAGCTAGCTTCCTCTTTTTAATTATCGATTTGCTATCTTAGTACCAGTTGTGGGCTAACCAGAATCTCTTAGCGTTGACCCATGAGCCGTAACGGCCGTAAACGTAGCGGTCAGCAGTCTTTTCTTGGTTGCTCTTTGACAGGTTGCCGTGCAGGTAAGAAATCAAAAGTTGGTAGCGGCCGTAACAATTGCCGTTTCTAGCAGTGTAGGAACCACTTGATTCCCGCATAGCGATCCAGTACTTAGCAGCTCTTTCAGCTGCAGTCTTTTGAGCCTTCTTCTTCTTGGCAGCGGCCTTTTTCTTAGCAGCAGCGCGCTTTTTGGCGGCAGCCTTCTTGGCTGCGGCTTTCTTAGCAGCAGCCTTTTTAGCAGCTTTTTCAGCCTTCTTCTTAGCGGCAGCGGCCTTCTTGGCAGCTTCAGCAGCAGCCTTTTGGTCAGCAGTTTGTTGGTCGTTAGTGCTGCTTTGGCTTGAAGCTTGGTCAGCAGCGGTAGTGTCCTTGCTTGCGGCTACAGCCTTGCTTTCAGAAGCAGTTGCAGCCTTCTTAGTGGTCTTCTTGCTAGTCTTCTTAGCAGTCTTTTTAACTACCTTCTTAGTAGTTTTCTTAGCCTTTTTAGTAACCTTCTTAGTAGTCTTCTTGCTCTTCTTGGTAGACTTCTTCTTAGTGGTCTTCTTAACTACCTTCTTAGCAGCAGTCTTAGTGGTAGAAGCAGCTGACTGGCTAGCAGCAGTAGTTGAAGTTGACGTAGAAGCAGCAGAAGCTTGGCTAGACTTAGCAGCAGCGTCGTCTTGGCTGCTGGTTGCGCTTTGGCTTTGAGCGCTAGCTTGATCTTGCTTTTGAGTCGTCGTTTGGTTGGTAGATTCGGTATTAGTTGCCGCAAATACGTTGGCAGGAGCTAATACGAGGGCAGTCGCAAAGGCGGCTGCGGATAAAACTTTCGTAAATTTCTTATTGATCGTCATATGGGTAGAAACTCCTCACTTAGTCTCTTAAAAAACTAAGTTAATCCTACAAAACTAATATGACAGGAATGTTACAGGACGAAAACAAGATGATAACAAATGATAAAAATAGTCACATTAATAGTACTTTTATTATTTTCCTGCTAAAAATGCACAAAAATCACTTAAACTGGTCAAAAGAATCCAG
>NZ_JBJFHB010000075.1:0-11183 GCF_051893255.1 Lactobacillus sp.
TTGTTCCACGTTTCCACGCTCTTAACGAGGTTTTCCGCGGGAACGCCAATTTTTTCAGCCAGTTCTTCCAAGCTGTCGGCAGTCTTAACCAAGCCGCTTGCAACATCCTTGGCCAGACTTTCTTCATTCCATGGGGAGGCAGGGGCAGCGATTGAGTCCTTGCCAAAAATCTGGAAGGTTGGCTTGCCCAATTTCTTCTCTTCGTTGAAAATTGCCCGGAAGCCATAAGCGTAAGTAGCATCTTCATTGACGAAGCGGAGTCCTTGCCCGTTCACGAAAATTGATGGGATGGTTGGCAGGCGGTCATCAGTCCCATTGCCTGTGCGGGCGTCAAAATCAATCGTCCCGCCAAAGCCTGTAACGGCCGCGCCGATATTCATCCCCATCACGATCCCATCTCCTCTGTCAGAAGCAACTGACCAGCATAGGTGGCGCTTAACGTCTTCATAATGCTGCGGACTAAGGTCTTTAGCTAATTCAACGTTTTGGTCAATGGAAGCCGTGGACAGAATTACCCCGCGGTTGGCCTTAAAGGCATAGAGCACACCATCTTGTTCAGCAATCACTCCGGTGACCTCACTGGAAGTTTCGTCCTTCAGGACCAAGGCAACTACGGCAGTCTCAAATTGGAATTCCGCGCCTTGCTCCAAGGCATATTCGTACAGCTTGCGGGTAGCGATCACCCCGTTGCCGCCAGCACCGCCACCTTCATAGACATGGATGCGATCCGCAAAAGTATCTTTGGAATAAGGAATCTCAGTATGACCGTATACGCTGGTCCACTTGACGCCAACTTTCTCTTCCAGCCATTCCAGGTTCTGGCCAGCATTTTGGGTAAAGTCACGAACGAGCGGCTCATACAGGCGGCCTTCGCCAGCAGCCAGATATTCTGCTTCATGCTTCTCTGGCGTGTCGTCTTTGCAATCGGTGAATTCCTTCTGGTATTTGGTCCCGGCAGCCTGCATTACCCCACCGGAAAGACTGGTCGTCCCGCCAGGAATTCCTTGCTTCTCAATTGCTAAGACGCTAGCGCCGTTTTCCGCGGCAGTTGCGGCAGCTGACAAACCAGCGCCCCCGGCACCGACAACGATCACATCATATTCGTCATCGAATTCCAGGTCACCTTCGTAGAACTTTTCTTTTAGCAAAGGATAGTTGTTGGGGCGGTTATGAACAGAGGCCGAGGAGATAGCGTCAACATCCCCGCCAACTGCTGCCGCATAGGCCATTTGGGCTGCCTTTCGCAAGGCACCGGTTGAAACTGAAGCACCAGAGACGGCATCGACGTCAACTGAGTGCTCCATATTGGCTTCTTCCAGCCAAGTATCCACCCCAAGGGCGCCAACCGTGTTTGGGACTTCACCTTCAGCCTTGACCTTGACGACTTCGCCATCGACCACATCAACGATGGCCGTGATCTCTGAGTTGAAACCGTGGGCAGTTGCTTTGTATTCAGTCATGATTTTTTCTCCTTACTAACATGAATTAATGCTAATCGCTAATAATGTTTGCGCTTCCAATAAACATGATATCATATGTTATTAATCTGTGGTAAGTAAAAATAGTGTCCGCTCTCATTCATGATAAAATAGACTTGCTGACAAGTGGCGTGCAAGACAAGCGATTGATTGGAAAGAAAACTATGGCAAAGTTAAAGTTAAGACCAGCAACAGTCGGGGATGCGGAGCGTTTGCTTGAGATCTACGCTCCTTACGTAGAAAAGACGGCGATCACTTTTGAAGATGAAGTGCCAAGCATTGGGGAGTTTCAGGCCCGCATCACGCGGACGCTGAAGCGGTATCCCTATCTCGTTGCCCTGAAAGACGGCCAGATCGTTGGCTATGCCTATGCTGGCCCTTTTAAAGAGCGGGCAGCCTATGCCCACAGCGTGGAATTGTCGATCTATGTGGAACTTGGCCAGCGCCATCAGCACATTGGCGGTTTTTTGTACGAGGCAATCGAAAAGGTTTTAAAGAAGCAGGGCTTTCTCAACTTGAATGCCTGCATCGCTGCCCCGATAGGTGAAGATCCCTATCTTGATGACAACAGCATTCGCTTCCATGAGCACCTGGGCTACCAGCTGGTGGGCCGCTTTCACCAGTGCGGCTACAAGTTTGACCGCTGGTACGACATGGTCTGGATGGAAAAGATGCTGGGCGAGCATCCCGTGCCCGGGCCAGCGATTATTCCTTACCCGGAACTGCAGGAGAACTGATTGTAATTCCCAGCGGATGGCAATCGCTTTTAATGGAGGAATCAATGTAAACACTGGATACGCTCAAAGAAAGATTCATGGCCAACATGGACCGTCACCCAGAAGTGAGCCTGACGTCATTTCCTTCCCCAGCGGCCTGGCGATTGTCGACTGCGCCAAGGAAGCACCAGCTGGCCGCCGGAGCGTTTTTGTCTACCATAATGGAGCGGATTCCTACTACAAGGTCCGAGGATTTAGATGCAAGCTGAGTTGATAAGGGGGATGATTTGATGTCTATAGAAGAAGAGCTTTTTGCCAAAAGACAATGCAAATTTAACGAGCTAGTCGCTTACGGCTTTAGCCAGAACGGTGATGACTATTGCCTTGAAGTTCCGCTGAAAAGCGCCAATTTCATTGCTAAAATAAGAGTTTCATCAGTTGGCGAGGTTAGCGGCAAGGTCCATGATCTTGATACTGGCGACGAATACCTGTTGCTCCGCGTTGACAGCGACAACGGCAGCTTTTCTGCCGCGGTCAAGGCGGAATACCGGGCAATCTTGCAGGATATTGCCGACAAGTGCTTTGTCAAGGCCCAGGCAGATCGGATTCAAGATGAAATCAAGAACAGATATGGGGATGAGCCAGATTTCCCTTTCAAAAAATTCCCCGACTACGCGGTTTTCCGCAATCCCAAGAACCGGAAGTGGTACGGCTTGCTGATGACTTTGCCTTTAGGCAAGCTGACTGGCGATGAACGTGACCAGCAGGAAGTCACGGTTCTTAACGTGAAGCAGACAGAGGATCGACTGCCTGATCTACTCAAAAAGGCAGGCTTTTTCCCGGCTTACCACATGAATAAGCAAAACTGGCTGTCGGTCCTGCTTAATGGTGATTTGCCAGATGACCAGGTTCTGGCCTTGCTGGATGAAAGCCGATCCTTTACTGAAAGAAAGTAGGAGGATTTAGCAGCAGGCTCGCGCTGGTTTGAAAAAGTAGTCAAATTAATAATTGTGTTAAGGCACATGAGTTGCTGACTTAGCTCAGTTGGCAGAGCACTTCACTAGTAATGAAGGGGTCGGAGGTTCGAATCCTCTAGTCAGCAGAATTTAAACCGTCACCTGCATGGTGGCGGTTTTTTCTTGCGCAAAAATAAAACTTGGCAGTTGACAGGCAGCCGTCTTTCCTGTTAATGTGTTTGTATCAGATACATTAACAAAAGGAGCAGGCATGCGAGACACGAAATACACGGTGGCGATCCACATTTTGGTCATGCTGGCTACCAGCCCGCGGGACTTGAATTCCGACGACCTGGCGGCAAGCGTTGGCACCAACGCCAGCTACATCCGCAAGGTGATGGCCCTCTTGAAGGACCGCGGAATTATTGCCAGTCAGCGGGGCAAGTCGGGGACGCGGCTGCTGAAGCGGCCGGAGGATCTGTCCCTGCTGGAAATTTACCAAGCAGTCAACGGGGATGAAGTGGAGATCTTCCAAATTCACCAGAATCCCAATCCAGACTGTCCTGTTGGCCAAAACATCAAGCAAGCCGTCTTTCCATTCTTGGATGAGGCGGAGAGACAACTGAAAGCGGCGCTGGCCAAGGACAGCCTGGCTGACGTCATTGACCGGCTCAAGCAAGTCGCGGAGGAAACAAATGCAAGAAGCACAACTAATTAAATATGACGCAAAGAACCCAATTATCAAGCTGACCACGGCACCTGCCAAGCCGGTTGGCGACCATGACCTGCTGGTTGAAACCAAGGTGGCCGCGGTGAACCCACTGGACAACCTCGTGGCTCACGGGGACTTGAAGCTGGTCGTACCTTACAAACTGCCGCAAACTTTGGGCAACGAATTCGTCGGCATCGTCAAGCAGACCGGCGCTGCTGTCCAAAAGTTCCAGCCTGGCGACCGGGTCTACGCCCGGACGCCTTTGGACAACATGGGGGCTTTTGCTGAAGAAATCGTCATCAACGAGCAGGCAGTGGCCAAGGTGCCAGACTACTTGACTGATGAAGAAGCAGCGGCGGTTCCATTGACGGCTTTGACGGCCATGCAGGCTTTCGATTTGCTTGACGCCAAGGCGGGGCAGACCCTGTTCATTTCAGGTGGCAGCGGGAGCTTTGGCGCCATGGCCATCCCGCTGGCTGTGGCTCGGGGGCTGAAGGTGATCACGACTGGTTCCCCCGCCAGAAAGGCAGCGCTCTTGGACATGGGCGTTAGCCAGTTTATTGACTACCGGACGGAAGACTATACCAAGCTAGTCAAGGATGTAGATTTGGTAATCGACACCTTGGGCGGGGAGGAAGTCTTCAAGCAGCTGGGCATTTTGAAGCAGGGCGGCCGGATTGTTTCCCTGCGGGCCATGCCCAACCGGACTTTTGCCAAAAGAATGGGCCTGGGCTGGAGCAAGCAGATCCTGTTTGGGCTGGCAGCGGCTAAAATTGAGCGCCAAGCCAAGAAGAAACAGCAGCATTACGACTTTATCTTCGTTGAAGCCAACGGCTCTCAGCTGGCGCAAGCCAGTGAGATCTTGGCTAAGAGCCAGGTGCGCCCGGCCTTAGGCAAGCGGTATTCCCTGGATCAGGTCAAAGAAGCCATGGCAGACGTGGCTCACGGCCACAGCCGGGGGAAGGTCTTAATCAAGTTTTGAAAAAAAAGTGAAAAGGACGAGTCGTTTAGCAAAAGCGGCTCGTCCTTTTTGGACTATAATGTAACTGCAGTATAAAAATTACAGAAATCAGGAGGAAGAAAATGGCACTCGTTGAACTCAAGCAGGTGGCCTACCAGGCTGGTGACCAGGAAATCCTGCAAGATGTCTCCTTTGCCGTGGAGGAGGGGGACTACCTCACCTTGACCGGGCCGTCGGGCAGCGGGAAAAGCACGACTTTGAAGCTGATCGCGGGCTTGATCTCGCCTAGTAAGGGAGAGATTTTTTACAAGGGGCAAAATCTTGATAACCTGGATCTGGTCCAGTACCGCCGGCAGGTGTCCTACTGCTTCCAGCAGCCAACCTTGTTCGACGAAACGGTTAAGGACAACCTGGCCCTGCCTTTTGCCATCCGCAAGCAGGACTTTGTTGAAAAGCGGGCCCAGGAAGCCTTGAAGCAGGTGGATTTGCCAGCTGATTATTTGGATAAAAAGATTACCACCTTGTCTGGCGGGGAGAAGCAGCGGGTGGCTTTGATCCGCAACCTGCTTTTCCGGCCGGAGGTCCTCCTGTTGGACGAGGTGACGACCGGGCTGGATGAAGAGAGCAAGGAGATCGTCCACCAGCTGATCGCCCGGGTGCACCAGGAGGGGACCACGATCGTGCAGGTGACCCACGACCAAGAGGAGCTGGCCGCTTCCAAGCAGCTCCTGCACATGGAAAAAGGAGGAGTTTTGAAATGAAAGCAATGGCTGTCAGCGATCTGTCATTAATCTTGTCTTTTGCCCTGGTTCTGGTGTCCGTGACGATTTCCTGGAAGGAAAAGCTGGGCTTGACCAAGGACATTTTTTATAGCGTGGGCCGGGCTATCGTCCAGCTGGTCATCGTCGGCTACGTCTTGAAGTTCATCATGCAGGTCGACAATGCCCTTTTGACCCTCTTGATGACCTTGTTTATCATTTTTAACGCGGCCTGGAATGCCAATAAGCGGGATCCCAACCCGAACCGCCAGCTCTGGCAGTCAATCGTGGCCCTTTTGATCGGGACTTACATCACCCTGGGCGTACTGCTGCTGACTCAGACGGTGAAGCTGAAGCCGATGCAGATCATTCCGATTACGGGGATGATCGCCGGCAATGAGATGGTGGCCATGGGTCTGTGCTATAAGGCTTTAGCCACGGGTTTCCATGACCAGCGCCAGCAGGTTTTGGAAAAAATCGCCCTCGGGGCTGACGTGAAGACGGCCAGCATGACCATCCTGCGGCGGAGCATCAAGACTGCCATGCAGCCGACGATCGACTCAGCTAAGACGGTGGGGCTGGTCAGCCTGCCGGGGATGATGTCCGGGTTGATTTTTGCCGGCGTGGACCCAGTTTACGCCATCAAGTACCAGATCATGGTCACTTTCATGCTTTTGTCAGCGACTGGCCTGGGCGCCGTGATCGCGGGCTACCTGTCCTACCGCAATTACTTCAACAAGCGGAGCCAGCTGCGGGAAGAGGAATAGCGATGCGTGCATGGCTTGATGCTCATCAGTAAGAAATATTATAGAGAAGAAAAAGCTACATTATCTCACATCACACAGAGTGAGTTAATGTAGCTATTTGTTTGCAAAAATTAGTCGTCCCTTAGCTTCCGGCCAACGGTGCTTTTGGACATGCCGGTTAGAATTGCCATCTCCCGGATAGTGAAATTTCCTTTTTGCAGATCGTGAAGTTCTGGTGGGTGGCCGGTTACGCATTGGTAGATATTTTGCAGGTATTTAGCCGGATCTGCTTGGATGTTGCTGAAGGCTACGGCAGTTTCAACCATCTTTTTCAAGTCACCGGGGAGGGGGATTCTGTCTCCATATAGAGCAATTATCTTCTTGAACAGCCGGATATTTTTCTCCAGACCTTGGTGCTCTTGGTAAACGTTATTCATTATCGCGGCAGCCACTTCGATCAAGTCTTCCTGGCTGTACTGGTCGAAATTGACAATTAAATAAAAATGCAAGCTTAACGGCAGCTTGAAGGGCTCAAGCGAGTTTGACGTGGCAATTATAGTAAATCCGGGCAGCACGCTATCGAGTCCTTTTAGAAAAGCGTCCTGGTCTGAAGCAATTGCATCGATTCCCTCTAAAAGAACGATTATCTGCTTAGGGTGGGGATAATTGTTGATCTCATAAAAGGCTTGAGCGAGATTTATTGGAATTTGGCCAGTTTTTTCGCTGATTAAGGATTGGCAGTCAACTTTTAGCAATTTGCGGTTAAGGATCTTGGCGATTGTTTTGGCAGACGCATTTTTTCCAGTACCTGGCTGGCCTTTAAAAAGAAACTTGTTCACGTCCATACTGTTGTAGATCGCATTAACAATCCATTCAAGCTTGTCAGCAACTTTTTCCGGTAAGGGCATCTGGCCAACTGGAGTTGCTGGAACTTCTTCCAGGAAAGTCAGAGAAGAAGTTTGCGGCACAAAAATATTGGCTTTAGCGACTAAAGTATCTATGTAGTTGCCGAGTTCTTCATCTCCTGATTTCCGAAAGTCATCGGCGATTTGCTGAGCTTTTTCGGTAAAGGCATAATCGTTGCCTTCTTCGTGATATTTGATTAGATCGACTATGTCTTTCTTCTTCATGTGTACCGCCTCTTATCTTTACTTGCTGAACATATTATATCGCAGGCGGGACAAAAAATGCTGCTTTGGGACAAGAAGGCTGGAATACTTAAAGGCAGTGTACTAAGTCATGACTAGAGTAAAATATGAAGTAGGATGGCAAGTGATTAAAAAGAGGAAGGAAATGTAATATGTGGTTATCAGTTGCGTTAGATGATCGTGCATTAAAGTATGATGACGAATACAAGATACACATTGTTGACGGTGAGCCGTCGGTTGAGTATTACTTTGATGAGAAGACCGCCCAAGCTTTGGAAGACGATGGCTTCTTGGTTGAGATGTGGGATAAGTTTGATGCCATGTTTGACTGGGGAGATTATGACTTCTTTGAGCCTGACAAGTGCGTTGGCTTCCGTCAGTGGTTGCTTGACCGGATGAAGCGGCCGATGAATGATACGGTCCGCCCAGTTTATGAGAAGATGCTGGAATTTGCTAATCTGGCGATTAAGTGCAATACCGGGATTGCCTTTGACTTTTAAGATATTGTAAAGAGGGATGCGTTATGAGATTGTTAGTAGCATTAGATGATCGTGCTTTAAAGTATGACGAAGCGTACAAAATACATTATGTCGATGGCCAGCCAGCGGCTGAGTATTACTTTGATGAAAAGACGGCCCAGGCCTTGGAAGACGATGGCTTTTTGACCGAGATGTGGGACAAGTTCGATGCCATGTTTGACTGGGGGGATTACGACTACTTCGAGCTCGATAAGTGTGTTGGCTTCCGTCAGTGGTTGCTTGACCGGATGAAGCGGCCGATGAATGATACGGTCCGCCCAGTTTATGAGAAGATGCTGGAATTTGCTAATCTGGCGATTAAGTGCAATACCGGCATTGCCTTTGACTTTTAGGAGGCATCAGTGAAGAAGTCATACTCTTTGCTTACGATACATTTAGACCGGCTGCCGCTGCCGGCTAAACCACTTCGTTTGGTGGCCAGTGAAACCATGTCTGATGTTTTAGAGTTAGGTTCTGTGTACTGTCTGTTTGATTATCCGGTTTGTCGAAGGAAGCTTTCTGCTTCAAAAATGTTGCAGACAGAAAGTTTGCTGAAACTGAGGAATTTGGTTGAAGTTCAGCCGGAATGTACAAACTTAGTTGTTGAGCTGGATCTTAACTGCTACTCAGAGATCATGAATTTGCTCTTTTTCAAGCGTTGCGTCCAAGCTATACAGTACTTAAAGACAGAATTTCCCACCTTGACATTTTGGTTAGCTTGTCCTCACGAGGACATGAAAATGTGGTTGGATGTGATGGACCAGTTACTTCCGAAGTCATGACTTTTAGTTTTCTGTCTAAAAAACTTGTGTAAATAGCCGGCAAAATTACCCAGGAAGTGGTCGCTTTGATCCCTAAGCGGATCAAGAGCCGGGGGCCGACTTTTCCACCTGGCGGCAGCCGGTTTTGGTCGTCAACGGCGATCATGACGCGATGGTGCCACCCGGACGGTAAAATTTTTACAAGCTTAAGATCACGACCATTATCGGTTAATAAAAAAGGGACGTACCATTGGTACGTCCTTTTACTTACTTCTTCAGTCCCTCCACGAAGTTCAAGTAGCTCTCTTGTTCATAAGTGTCGCGGGTCTTGATCTGGTCAAAATCAAGCTTAGCTGAGTGCAGCTGCTCTTCCGGAATCTGGATTTTGTGGGTAAAAGTCGCATTCCCCACCAGCTCAATCCAGTAAGCGCCATCGTCATTCTTATGCAAGATGGTCTTGACCATCCCGCCGGGGTTGTAAACTGAGATCTCTTTTTCAAAATGGCCAAGATCTGGGTTCAAGAGGGCAAAGACCAGGGAACTAGCTGACATCCCCGTCCCGCAGGCGTTGGTAAAGCCCACCCCGCGCTCAAAGGTCTTGACAAAAATCTGGCTGTCGCCCTTGACCACCACGTAGTTGACATTGACCCCGTCTGGGAAGTAGGGATTGTCGCCATTCAGGTATTGGCCGAGCTCGCCCAATTTTGGACTGTCCAGCTCTTCTTCCTTGATAAAAACGATCAAGTGGGGGTTAGGCACCGATAGTGCGGTAAACCGCCAGCCGGGAACCAGCTGGGGCAGTTCGGTGTTGAGCAAATGGTCTGTATCCAGATTATCAAAGGGTAAACTTTCTTTTTTAAATGAAACCGGTGAAATTTCCACGCCAAAAGCTGGTACGTTTTCAGCCAAATTTTCAGCCTTTCTTACTTCCAAATTGGCGTACATGGTCTTTACCTTGAACTGGTCTTTTCCCGTTTTTTCAGACAGGTAGCGGGCTACGGTCCGAAGCCCATTCCCGCACATGGAGGCTTCGCTCCCATCGGCGTTGATCACCCGCATTTGGGGGTGATTGGCGTCAGTAACTAGCAAGCCGTCCGCTCCGCCAAGTAACCCAGTTTCCCGGTCGGTCAACGTTCGTGCTAATTGTTGCATTTCAGGGTCCGTCAAGGGCACAGCCAAATTGGCTTGATCCAGGAGGAAGAAGCTGTTTTGTGAGCCGTGGACCTTTAGTAATTCAGTCATCGTTTATTCCTTGTCCTTGTTAAAAAAGTAATCGTAAATGGCAGCCACCGTCTTGTCGGCATCCTTAGCCGCGGTCCCCAGCATGATGGAAATTTCGCTAGCCCCCTGGTTGATCATGCGGACGGAAATCCCGTTGCTGGCAATGGCCTGGGTGATCCCGCTGATCACGCCGACTTGCTGCCGCATCCCTTCGCCGACGATCATGATCAAGGCGTAGTCGTCGATCCATTCCAGGCTGTCTGGGTCAATCTCTTCTTGGATGGCGTTGCAGAGTTCATCGATCAAGGCGTCGTTTAGGTGGTCTCTGTCAAAAATAATGGTCAAGTCGTCAATCCCGGTTGGCATGTGCTCATATGACAGGTTGTACTTAGCCAGGATTTGCAAGATCCGCAGGGTAAAGCCAACTTCCTTGTTGATCAGGTACTTGTGTAAATAAAGTGCCGCAAAATGCTTGCCAGAGGCGATCCCGGTAATGGTTCTTTGAGGGGTGAAGCCTTTTTCCGGTAAAATGAAGGAGCCGCGCTTTTCAGGGTGCTGGGTATTTTTGACATTAATCGGGATCTGCCCTTGGATGGCCGGAATCAAGGCTTCATCGTGGAAAACCGAGAAGCCAGCATAAGACAGTTCCCGCATCTCCCGATAGGTCATGTCCTTGATAGGCTCAGGATCAGCTACTACGCGAGGGTCCACCGTAAAGATGGCGTCGACATCGGTGAAGTTTTCATAGATGTCAGCGTGGAAAGCCCGGGCTAAGATTGCCCCGGTAATGTCTGACCCGCCTCGTGAAAAGGTCGCAATGTGGCCAGCAGGCGTATAGCCGTAAAAGCCAGGGAAGATGAGGATTTCATCTTGCGCAAGCGGCACGTTGGCGATCAAATGGTAGCTCTCTGGGTTAACCACCGCATTGTTGGGCGTCCCGGTCACCAAGAGACCCGCATCTTTAGGATCAACGTATCTAGCCTTGACTCCGCGCTTTTGCAAGATCTTAGAAATCAGCATGGCATTCAGCCGCTCGCCGTGGGCCTTGAAGGCGGCCAGCAGGTAGTTTTTATTAGGATAAGCACCTTCAGGCAGGGCAAAAAGCTTTTCCCTAATTTCCGCAAGTTCCTCTTCACCTAGGCCAAAGTAGTCGGCAATTTGGACATAGCGCTGAAAAATTGTTTCGGCGGTTTCCTGGTTACTTTTAC
>NZ_JBJFHB010000075.1:11283-25589 GCF_051893255.1 Lactobacillus sp.
GCAATTTGGACATAGCGCTGAAAAATTGTTTCGGCGGTTTCCTGGTTACTTTTACCCTTGAGAACTTCATTTGCGTATTTTATTAACAGGTCAGTCACCTTAATGTCGTCACTGAACCGTTTGCCTGGCGCAGAAGTTACTACAACTTGTCTTTCTGGGTCTGCCAGGATAATCTTTAAAGCGTTCTTGACGCTCTTGCCGCTCGCTAAGGAGCTGCCGCCGAACTTTACAACTTTCATGCGCTACACACACTTTCTCTAAATTTGCGAAAAGCTTTAATTTAAAATTAAGCTTGGCTAAGTAGGAATGTACCATTAATTTTCATAAAATGCAAAAAAAATTTTTGCCAAATATTTTCAAAGCGGATATGCCGCATTAAATCAAGGCATCAGCTAACTTTTGCATAAGAAATATGCAGAAAAAGTGAGTAAAAGTCGTTGACAAGATGAATTAGAAATTATAAACTAATGGCAAATTGAAGAGGCGCAGCTGACAAGAGTAAGCTAGAAAAGCCCGCCAGGCGATGATCTAGCTGAAAGGGGATGCTGCCGAAGCGCCCGCACCGGCGATGCGGGAGAGCTGGGCTATTGCTGAAGAGGCAATAGACTGTCGCAAGGTTTCTTGCGTTGAGCTTGCAATTTGACGGAATTAACTCATTTAGATTTTTCGTACTCCAGATTGTTAAGCAATCTGGAGTTTTTTTGCCTCTTCGAAAAAATAATTATCTGAGTATACAGAAAGCAGAGGAAGTATCCATGACTGAATTAGACGCCCAAGCCATCATCAACTACATCGGCAATGCCCAGAAGCAAACCCCAGTAAAGGTTTACCTGCGGGGGGAAAACTTGACTGAAGTTGCCTTCCCAGAAGGGATCGATCCTTACGTAAATGACCAATCCGGTGTAATCTTTGGCGACTGGGCAGTCGTTAAGCCATTTTTGGCAGAACATGAAGCTGATTTTGCTGGGGTTCGCGTAGAAAACATCACCCGCAACTCCGCGGTGCCGCTGCTCGACTTAAAGGAAATCAACGCCCGGATCGAACCCGGAGCCATCATCCGGGACAAGGTCTCAATTGGCGATAACGCCGTGATCATGATGGGGGCCATCATCAACATCGGCTCCGTGATCGGCGAAGGGACCATGATCGACATGGGAGCAGTCCTAGGTGGCCGGGCCACGGTCGGCAAGAACTGCCACATCGGGGCCGGGACAGTTTTAGCCGGCGTGGTTGAACCAGCCAGCGCCTTGCCAGTCAGAATCGACGATAACGTCTTGATCGGGGCTAACGCCGTTGTCCTAGAGGGCGTTCACGTCGGCCAAGGGTCAGTTGTTGCCGCTGGCGCAGTCGTAACTAAAGACGTTCCAGCCGGCGTGGTGGTCGCCGGTGTCCCTGCCAGAGTCATCAAGGAAGTTGACGAAAAGACCACTAGCAAGACCGGTTTAGAGGAAGACTTGAGAAAGCTGTAGTTTTTTTAAAAAAATAGAGAAAAGCTAGCAAAAGATAGGTAGAAAGACAAGAGGCAGACCAATGGCAGTTTTTAGCGAAAGTGAATTGCTTGCAATCAGAAGACACTTGCACCAGATCCCGGAACTCGCCTTAAAGGAGCGCGAGACCCACGACTTTTTATTAAAAAAGGTCCAGGAACTGAAGCAGGACCATCTGCTAGTCAAAGAACCTAGCGAACTGCCAACGGCTTTGCTGGTTTTGGTCAAGGGCAGCGACCCCCAAAGAAATATCGGCTACCGAGCCGATATCGACGCCTTGCCGGTGGAAGAAGATACGGGCCTTCCTTATAAATCCACCCACCCCGGCATCATGCACGCTTGCGGGCACGACATCCACATGAGCGTGGCCCTCGGGATCCTTAGTTACTTTAGTGAAAAGCAGCCTAAAGACAACCTGGTCTTCTTTTTCCAGCCAGCTGAAGAAAGCGAAAGCGGCGGGATGAAGGCATATAACTTAGGACTTTTTACCGGAGACTTTCAGGTTGACGAGTTCTATGGCCTCCACGACAAGCCCGATTTGCCGGCAGGCGCCATTGGCTGCCGGCAAGGAACCCTGTTTGCCGGAACCTGCGAGGTCAATATTGAGATTGCAGGCAAGGGCGGGCACGCTGCTTTTCCGCAAAAGGCCAAAGACTCGGTAGTGGCACTTGCCAGCTTGATCCTGCAGATTCAAACCATTATTTCTAGAAGCATTGACCCGATCGAAAGCGGGGTAATCACTTTTGGCAAGCTGGAAGCTGGGCACATTAGAAACGTGATCGCAGACCACGCCCGGATCGAAGGTACGATTAGGGGATTGACCCAGGCCATGATTGAAAAAATCATTGACCGGATCAAGGAGGTCTGCCAGGGGGTGGCCCTCAGCTACGGGGTCAAGGTGACGCCAGAATTCAACCAAGGCGGCTACTGGCCGGTAGAGAATAATCCGGAACTTACCAAAAACTTTATTTCCTATATGAGGGATGCTGAAGACGTCGACTACATCGAAACGGCACCCGCCATGACCGGGGAAGACTTCGGCTTTTTGCTGAATAAGATCCCGGGAACCATGTTCTGGCTGGGCGTGGACGACGATTCCAGTCTCCACTCAGCCACCTTTACGCCAAAAGAAGCAGCAATTTACAAGGGTGTACAAGCCATTACCGGCTTTTTGGCATACCGGATGGCGCAAGGATAATCTAGAAAAATTAAAAATACCAAATACCGAAAATTATCGAAGAGACTTTTTACAAAAAAACGAGGCAAAAAAATGAGACTACAAGACGCAGACTTAATGACCGCAATCATTACACCATTTACCGAAGACGACGAGATCGACTTCAATACCTTGGAAGAACTGACCAACGACCTGATTGAGCAAGGCTCAAATGGCTTTGTCATCGGCGGCACGACCGGGGAAACCCCAACCTTGACCCATGACGAAAAGATTGAGCTCTATACCCGCTTTAGTCAAATCGTGGACGGGCGCGCAGTCATCATCGCTGGGACTGGCTCCAACAACACTAAGGAAACGATCGCCTTTACTAACGAAGTTGCGGCAATTCCTGGCATCGACTATGCTTTGGTCGTCGTTCCGCCATACAACAAGCCTAACCAACGCTCCATGGTCGCTCACTTTACCGCAGTCGCTGGCAGCGTCAACTTGCCGGTCGTGATCTACAACATCCCCGGCAGAACCGGTGTCAAGATGGATGTATCAACCATTTTGCAACTAGCTCAGCATCCAAATATCGCAGGGATCAAGCAATGTGCGTCTATTGAAGAAATCGAGCAGCTGGTGACCGAAGCCCCAAGCGACTTCGCTGTCTTTACGGGTGAAGACGCCCAAGCCCTGTCGGCTCGCGTCTTAGGCGCAGCCGGCGTCATTTCAGTTGCTACCCACCTCTATTGCCGGCAAATGCGGCAAATGTACGATGACCTCTACGCCGGGGACTACGCCGCAGCCGGCGCCATGCAGAGATGGCTGACGCCAAAGATGAATGCCTTGTTCATGTACCCATCCCCATCACCAGTGAAGGCGGTTCTTAATGCCCAAGGCTACCAAGTCGGGGGATGCCGCCTGCCACTTGTGCCGCTCAATGATGAAGAAAAGGAAAACTTGGCTCTGCACCTAGGTCTTGCCAGTGATGCCTTGCTTGGCCCTTTAGCTAGAAAGCTTGCTTAAAGATAAAAACACAAGTAATCAGAGAAATACTATTTTTTAAAAAAGAAAGGAAAAATCGTTCGATGACCAGAGTACTTTTAGCAGGATTTGCCGGATCAATGGGGCAGGAGGTCGTGAAGCTGGTTAAGGGGATGCCAGGAGTTGAAATTACGGCTGGTTTGGCCCACCGCTTGACCAGCCAAAATCCAGAAGATTACGGCTTAGCAGCCGGCACCCCCATGTACACCAGCCTGGACCAGGTGGAAGTGGGCGTGGCCGATGTCTGGGTTGACTTTACGCTGCCAAGCTCGGTTTACCAAAATGTCAAGTTTGCCCTGGAACATGGCTTTACGCCGATTGTCGGTACGACCGGTTTGACTGACCAGCAAGAGGCTGAGCTAAAAGACCTGGCTCAAACACAGGGCTTAGGCGGCCTCATTGCCCCAAACTTTGGTATGTCAGCGGTTCTCTTAATGAAGTTTGCTAAAGAAGCTGCCAAGTACTTCCCAGATGTGGAAATCATCGAAATGCACCACGCTGATAAAAAGGATGCTCCGTCCGGCACGGCCCTGGCGACCGCCAAGATGATTGCGGAAGTGTCAGACAGGAAAGCGCCAAATAGCGTGGAAACCTTGCCTGGGGCCCGCGGGGGCGACTATGAGGGGATCAAGATCCACTCCGTCCGCCTGCCAGGCTACGTGGCCCACGAACAAGTGCTTTTTGGCGGCCCTGGTGAAGCCTTGACCATCCGGCAGGACTCCTTTGACCGCTCCAGCTTCATGAGCGGGGTCAAGGTGGCCTTGGAAAAGGCTAGTGACCTTGATCAGCTTTATGTCGGCTTAGAGAATATTTTGTAGTAATCGATCATCGACCATTTTTTAGAAAAGAAATCAGGTATACAGATGCCAGCAGCAGATCCTAACTTGCGCCCCTTGGGCAACCAGGTCCTAGCCCAGATCGCCCCTTCAGCCATTCGGGCCTTTGACAACGAAATTTCCCAAATTCCCGGTATTATCAAGCTCACTCTGGGTGAACCCGACTTCGCCGTACCAGACCATGTAAAAGAAGCAGTAATTCGCGGGGTCCAGGCCGACGACTCCCACTATGGCCCTTCAGCCGGCAAATTGGAACTAAGACAAGCTATTGCGGCTTATCTCAAAAAAAGTCGGGGAGTGGACTATGAGCCAAATGGGGAAATCATCGTGACCGATGGGGCCACGGAAGCCATCTCTGCGGCTTTAATCGGCCTTTTGAATCCCGGCGACAAGGTCTTGATTCCGACTCCAGCCTTTTCCCTTTACTTCACCAACACCGAAATGGCCGGCGGGGAAGTGGTGATGATTGATACGTCAGGTAGCGACTTCACCCTGACGCCTGAGCAGCTGGAAACGGCGATTGTGGCTAGCGGGGAAAGAGCTAAGGCGATCATCCTCAACTACCCTTGCAACCCGACAGGGAAGACATATACAAAAGAAGAACTGGAAGCCTTAGCTGCCGTGATTAAGAAGCACCACCTGTTGGCCATTTGCGACGAAATCTACAGCGAGCTTACTTTTGACCATGAGCACTTTTCTTTGGCCAGCATGATTCCTGGGCAAGTGCTCTTGGTTAGCGGCCTGTCCAAGTCTCACGCCATGACTGGTTACCGGCTGGGCTACTTGGCAGGACCCGCGGCCGTCATGGCCAAGGTTACCAAGGTTCACAGCTTTTTGGTAACTTGCGTGGACAACTTGGCTCAAGATGCCGCGATCGAAGCCTTGACCAAGGGTTTAGATGATCCAATCGTCTTTAGAGAAGCCTACAAGCGTAGACGCGACTTTTTGCTTGGAGAACTGGCTGAAATGGGCTTTGAGGTCACCAGACCAGAAGGGGCCTTCTACATTTTTGCCAAGATTCCGGAAAAGTTTGGGACCGACGACTTTGCCTTTGCGGTCGACCTGGCCAAGAAGGCTAAGGTGGGCCTCATCCCAGGCTCGGTCTTTGGGGCCGGGTCAGAGGGCTACGTCCGCTTATCATATGCGGCTAGCGATGAAAAGCTCTTTGAAGTTGCTAAGCGCTTAAAGCAGTACTTCGCGGATCTTGCCTAATTTGTCGATCAGCTTTTGGGCAAAAGAGGGCGGTAAATGCTATAATTGGTTAGAATAATTTTTTAACGCAAGGAGCATTTTTAGCAATGGCAGAAACTGAATTCTTTCCGCAATTACACTTAGACCAAGTGAAGGGGCCAAAGGCCACCATCAAGACCAACCACGGGGACATCGTGATCCAACTTTTCCCAGATGAAGCCCCAATGACGGTTGAAAACTTCGTTAGATTAGCCAAGGAAGGCTACTACGACGGCGTAACCTTCCACCGGGTGATTAGCGACTTCATGATTCAAGGCGGGGACCCAGACGGCACTGGTGCTGGCGGTCACTCCATTTGGGGTCACAACTTTGAAGATGAATTCGTCAACAACTTGTTCAACATCCGCGGTGCCTTGTCCATGGCCAACGCCGGTCCTAACACCAACGGCTCACAATTCTTCATCGTGCAAAACAAGAACATGCCTAAGCGCTTCATTCAACAACTGCGCGAAGCCCAATACCCAGAAGAAGTCGTTAAGGTTTACAAGCAAGGTGGTACGCCATGGCTGGACCACCGTCATACGGTTTTTGGCCAAGTCATCGACGGTATGGACGTCGTTGACGAAATCGCTAAGGTTGATAAGGATGGCAACGACAAGCCACTTGAAGCCGTAGTCATGGAAACTGTTGAAATTGCGGACTAGAGTCAAGTGATCGGATGAATTTGAGTAGAAAAAATTTTAGTCAAAAAATCAAGCCTAGACAGTTAGCAAAACTTGCTTGCGGTCTAGGCCTTTTGGCTGGGATCGGCGCTTGCGGCGCTAAAGCAGCCAGCGCGGATGATGAGACTTACTATAAGACGGCCATGGTCAACAGCTATGTCTATGACCAGACCGGCAACCGGCTGAAAGTCAAGAAGATTACGGCTGGCAAGGCAGTTTTGTGCCACAGCAACTTGATTTACGTCAACGACAAGCCATATATCATGATCGGAAACAATAAGTACGTGGCTTACATGAACGTGATTGGTCTAGATGTCCAGCTCAAGCACAACAGCTATATCTATAACAGCAAAGGCATTCGCCGCAAATACCTGGGCTCTTTGGTCAAAAATGGCTCGGTGACCTTGTATGGCGGCGCTCGCCGGCTCAAGTACGGCGGCAAGTCCAAGTACTGGTCGATCGGGGTTGGCCTGTACATCAAAGCGGCCAACATCAAGATTCCGAAGACAACGGTGGCAGCTGATCCCACAACTCAAAATCAGACGACAAGTTCACAGCCATTGTGAACTAGGAAGAAGCGCTGCGAGGGCAGCGCTTCTTCTTTTAAGACACTAGTTCCAATAATACATATTATGTAAAGTGAAGTAAAAAGAATCAAGAGAGGTGGCGCTGGTCGACTGTCAGGATCTGCTTCAGCATGTTATACTTAAGGCAATTAAACTTACTTAGTTTTTGTTTCAATTTATTGTTTGACGACTTATTTGAGGAAAAAATGTTTAGCTACAAAGTTGATGACGAAATTAAATTAGCTCTGCCGCGGCTGAGCGATGTTGATGAGCTCTACGCCTTGATTGATGCAGATCGTGACGACCTTGGAAGATTTTTACCATGGGTTGACCACGTGCAGTCAATTGACGATGAATTACCTACTATCCAAAACGACCTGAACGGCTTTGCGGCTGGGACGTCCTTAAACTTGTTCATTTGGTACCACGGTCGCCTGGCTGGCAACATCAGCTTAAATAAGATTCGGAAAAGGAACCTGGAAGCTGATGTCGGCTACTTTTTAGGCAAAAGTTTCCGCGGACACGGGATTATGACCAGAGCGGTTCAAGCTCTGCTGGACATCGCTTTTGACGAATACGGCTTGCACCGGGTTTACCTGGAGTGCGCGGCTGACAACTTGCCAAGCAATGGCGTAGCTCAGCGCTGCGGCATGCGGCTTGAAGGCACTTTGCACGGCCGCTTGATCCTTAAAGACGGCTACCACGATTGCAACCACTACGCGGTGCTGGCTGAGGAATGGCCAGATATCAAGGCTAGCTTGCAGTAGTTACTAAAAAGTGCGACTCACTCCACCGATACCACTGCCGGATCGACAAGGTAAATCCATGGTTTAGTTTCTTTAAAACAGTAATTTTAATGACAGAAGAATAGAGGCTACGATTTGAAAAGTTCCCAGGAATGTTGATTTTTCGGGAACTTTTTTATATTTAGAAGTTGCCGCTTTGTTTATCTTTTCCATATTTGTTAATTTGTCACGCCACTATTGCATCTGAGCTGATTTTCTAGATTTGCTTCTCCCTTATGTCCTATCTGACAGGTAGTATTCCAAAAATCTCGTTAGCCTAACATACCCCTCCTTTTTCCTCCTCCCCTAGGCGGGCGGAGTACTTGATAACAATCGACCCGGACCGACCTAAGACCGAACTGGAGAAGTCCTCCTGAAAAAGGGGCGCAACAACCGGACCAGCTGCCTGCAATTTGGCCAGGGCGGGTACGATGCCACTGGCTACCCCGTCATTGTCCACTTCTTCATAAAAGTACAGATAGCGGCCGCTAGGCTTGATGCAGTTGCCTTCACCTTTGGGGACGACCTTAAAAAAGCTGGTAATTATGGGCTTTTCAAAGTCCCCCACCATCCCCCCGTAGCGGGGGCCGTAGGTGATGGGGGTGAGGGCCACGCCGTGTTGGAACTTGATTAATTCCAATTCTTCCTCATCCAGCTCTTCTTCAGCAATCTTGCCTGTACCTAAATTGACAAAGTCCTGCAGCCGATCTTGGTAAAAGTTCAGGCTGTCCCGAATGCGTCCCAGTTGCCGCATCTGCCCTTTGACTGCATCTTCTTTTTCCTGCAGGTAACGGCTTCTTTTGGCTAAATCGTCTAATTGAAAAAAGTCGCCCACTTCGTCCAGGCTGGAGCCTAAGATTTCCAGCAAGCGAATCGTCGCCATCTGGTCCACCTGTTCAATTCGGTAATACCGGTAGCCGTTGTCCTTGACCACGGCTGGTTTGAGCAACCCCTTTTTTTCATAAAAATATAGGGTCTTCTTCGTAACCTTGCACATGTTGGCAAAAGCGCCAGTTGACAGTAAATCCATCTTTCCTCCTTGACTGTGCCCTAAGGTCATACTTTAAGCTTATCTTAACAGATCAAGGAGGAATGATAAAGAATGACTGCAAATGTCAAAGAAAGAACGTTAAATCAAAAAATCTGGCTGTTCAGCCTGCCTATTATCGGCGAGCTCTTCGTCCAGCAGCTCTACAGCCTGATCGATATGACCATCATCGGCCGCTACCTGGGGGCGGAGCCTCTGGCAGCTGTCGGCAATGCCGCCAACGTCGTCATGCTCTTTTTAGTCGGGTCTGGCGGCTTTGAGATGGCCGTGGACGTCATGGTGTCGCGGCTGCTAGGCCAAGGCAAGACTAAAGAGCGGCTGGCCATGGCCCGGGATACTATCGCCTTGAGCGGGCTAATCGGTACCGGGCTAGTTTTCGTTGCCTGGTTTAGCCTGCCGGCGATTTATCAGATGATGGCCGTGCCAAGCTCGATGATGGCTGATGCACTGACCTATGGCAGAGTCTACTTGCTGGGTCTGCCAATCATTTACTTTTACGATGTGGCGAGGGCAGTGCTCATCGCTAATGAACGGGCCAAGACCTCCTTTGCCCTCTTGACTGCATCCAGTGCCCTAAACCTGGCCCTCAACCTGCTCTTTATCATGGGCTTCAAGCTGGGAGTGGCGGGGTCGGCCCTGGCCACCGTGGTCGCCCAAGGGATCGTCATGCTGGTGACCCTCCACCTGGTTTACCAGCTGAGCAAGAAGGATGATGAAACTTTTTCCATTAAGCCAAGTCTAACCTTTAGCCGGGTCAAGGAAATCCTGGCCATCGCCATCCCGACCATTTTTCAGCAATTCGCCATCACCTTCTCCTCGACCCTGGTCCAGGCCTGGGTCAACCCTTTTGGGAAAGAGGTCATCCTGGGCTACGTCTCAGTGGTCAAATTAATGAGCGTGGCGCGGATCATCCTGGTCGGCTTTGCCCAAACTCTGACCCTGCTGGCGGCTCAAGGCTTGGCTGCCGAGGATTATCCGATGGTGAAAAAAGTCTACCGCTTCTGCACCCGCTATTCACTAATCTATGTTGTGGCCTTTAGCATTTTTTCCATTCCGGGCATGCGGATGCTGAGCGAGCTCTTCTTTGATCCTAGTCAAAACCCTGGGGCGTACGCCTTTTTCAAAAACTACATGTACCTCTTTATCGGCATCCAGCTGGTGTCCATCGCTAAGTTCTTGAACGAGGCCATGCTCCGCAGCATGGTTTTGATGAAGGAATACCTCTATTGCAACGTCGGGCAGTTAATCCTGCAGCTGATCTTGAACTATTTGATGCTGCGGCCAGTCGGCAGCGGATCTTTTGCCTGGGCAGACCTGATTGCCCGCAGCCTGTGCGCTCTCTGGTCCAGCTGGCTGGTGATCTACGAATTCCGCAAGCTTGAGGCTAAAAGCATACAGTAAATTATATAGGATTTTCCTAATAACTTTTAAATTTAATTAAAGTGTTATCTGAAATTGATTGAATAATTCTCTTAGTCGTGCTAGGATTAATGATGTAAGCGATTTAAAGTACGATAAATTATTGAGGAGAATCTTATGACTGTGGAAATTGAAGAGAAATACTTAGCTGACGTGGCGGAATTTGCCAAGAAGAACATTGCGCCTTTTGACCTGCAAATCGACCGGGCAGCCAAGCTGCCAAATGGCTTGTTCCAAAAGGTGGTTGACTTTGACCTGTTGAAGGTAAGAATTCCTAAGGAATACGGCGGCTTGGGCTTTTCTGCTGTGACTAGCGGAAAGATCGTCAACATCATTGCCAAGGCTAACGCCAGTGTCGGCGTCATGCTGGAAGGCCACTACAAGAGCTGTGACCAAATTGCCAAGTACGGGACTGAAGCTGCCAAGGCTAAGTACTTCCCTTGGGGGATGCAGGCAATTTTGGGCTTTTCTAACACGGAACCAGAAAGCGGCTCAAACCCAAGCAAGCACCAATCCTACGCTGTGAAAAAAGGCGACAAGTGGATCATTTCCGGTGACAAGGTCATGATCACCAACGGGACCTTGGCGCAGGTTTACTCGGTTAACGTCAAAACTGGTCCTAACGAATACTCAGTCTTCATCGTGGACAAGGGCATGCCAGGCTTTTCCTTTGGCTACGTTGAACGCTTCATCGGCTTGCGCGGGATTCCTTGCGGGGAAGTGGTCATGGACCATATTGAAGTTGGCGAAGAAAACCTTTTAGGCAAGGTTGGCCAAGGCCTGGAAATTGCCAACAACGCCCACGACGATGCCCGCTACTTGATGGGTGCCGTTTTGGCTGGGATTCAAGAACATGCCTTGGACATTGCCAAGAACTACGTGGCTAAGCGCTACTCTGGTGACACCCTCTTGAAAGACATGCAGGTAACCCACTACAAGCTGACCAAGATGGCAACCAACAAGGAATTGACCCGCTTGGTTTACCAAGAAGCTGCCCGCAGAAAAGACGCTGGTGAACCATACATGGAAGACTCCGCAATGGCAAAGTGCTTCGGCAGTCAAGCAGCCGTTGAAACTGGCGACTTGCTTTTGCAAATCATGGGCGGCTACGGCTACAGTGCTGAATTTGCCCCAGAACACCTGATCCGTGACGCCCGCGCCATGGAAATTGCTGAAGGTACTTTGGAAAAGATGTACACCGAAATCGCCAATGCAGAAATGGCCGACGTGCCTGTACCAAAGCAATATCGGGATGCTAAGGAATTGACCAGCATTGACGAAATCCTCCCTGCCCTCTTGGCTGCAAAGGAAGCTGGCGCTGCTTCAAACGCTTCAGTTGATGCTGTATCAAGCGCTTCTCAAGCTGGTCCACAATTGCCAAGTGCCAAGGTTGTCTTTGCTCTTGGCCGCGGGGCTAACGACCCAGAAACCATCGCCCTGGCTGAAGCAGCCGCTAAAAAGCTGAACGGGATGGTCGGCGTTACTCGGCCTTTGGTTGGCCAGCACTTTAACCGCGGCCAGCAACTCGGCGTCAACAGCCACAAGATTGCTCCAGACTTTTTGATCAACTTGGGGATTGCTGGTGCTCCGCAATACACTTACGGTATTACCGGAGCTAAGGAAATCGTTTCTGTCAACATCAATCCTAACGCCTTGATTCTGGACCTCAGCGACTACAAGGTAGTTGGCAGCGCCAAAGACTTCTTAAAGGAATTATTGGCTAAGCTAAACTAAGAAAAACAGCCTGTTAGGGCTGTTTTTTATTGCACTTTTGAAGCAAATAGAGTAAGATTTAGATGTAATATTAATTATTTCATTTATCACAAGGAGAAAAAGATGCGCAAACAAGTACCAATGTTAGACAATAGTCTATCAAAATCAGAATTCCTGTCCCTGATCCCCGCTGCCTTCCAGTCTGTAGTTTTTGCGACCATTGCAGATGGTCGTCCCTTTAGCAATGTTGCAGACATTGAGCTGGAAAAGGACGGCAAGCTCTACTTTGCGACGACTTACCAGAAGGCTTTTTACCAGAGACTGCACAGTCAGCCTTATGTGTCGATCACGGCGCTCAAGGGTGAGGAAACCATGTCTAGCGTGGGCTTCACCTTGAACGGGACCGTGGAAGAAGTCGACTTGTCCTACCTTGACTTGATCTACGCGTCTCACCCGGAAATGCTTGAAATTAACAAGACTGAGTCGGAGCGGCGGGAACTACTGCGGCCCTTTGCGATTACGCCAATTGATGGCTTTGTTTACGACCTGCGGCAAACGCCGATCTTCCAGAAGGGGTTTAAGTTTTGATCGGCTGGTCGGCAGCTTTTTACTCAACTAACAGCTGCTTTTTAATAATTTGCGCCATAATTGACTCAACTGCGACGGCTTTTTTCATAATTGGAAAGTAAATTTACTCAACTGCTGGCTATTTTTTAATCTTTTGGAAAAAACTTACTCAACCACGGCCACTTTTTTAATAATCCGGTATAAAAAAGACTCAACTGGAGATCGCAATTTTAATCTAGAAAAAAGTAAATCGCCTCCCAAATGGGAAGCGATTTTTTCGTTAGCGATTTAAGCTCTTCGGCTAATCCACGAACTTGACAGCCGTGCCGTAGGCGACGACGGATTGCATGTCTTCGCCGATGGAGCCGGAGTCAAAGCGCATCATGACCACGGCATCAGCGTCCATGTTTTCTGCTTCGACGCGCAGACGCTCCAAGGCAACTTCCCGGGAAGTTTGCAACATCTTGGTGTAGCCCTTGATTTCCCCTCCAAAAAAACTCTTCAAGCCGGCGCCGAAGTCAGAGATGGCATCCCGTGACTGGGTGGTCACGCCAAAGACTTCGCCCAGGACTTCGTAGTTATGGCCAGGGATGTGTTCGGTCGTTACAACTAACAGTTTTTCACTCATGTTTGTTTCTCCTTTTTTAAAAAGCAAAATTATTATTGAACTAAGCCTAAGTTTACCACAAGTGTGGAACTAGTAAAGCGGCGTCAAGAAAAATGTGGTTTAAAAGCGACTCCATTAATCGTATAATTGTAAAGGTATTTTGACTAAAAAGAATTGGGGCAACGATGGAAGAAAAGAGTTTTGTTAATTTGAATGAGAAGACGGTCGCAACGATCAAGGTGGGCCTAGGCACCACCCTCTGGGGGGCGTCGGGGCTGGTCGTCAAGGGGCTGTTCAACCTCAGCCCCCACATCAACGCGGTCTGGATTTCGCAGTTCCGGATGATTGTGGCTGGCTTAATCTTGATTGTGCTGGCTCAGCTGAACAGGCATGAGCCCATGGACGTGTGGAAGCACAAGGACACGACCTTGCGGATGATTGCTTACGGGATCTTGGGTATTTTGCCAGTCCAGTTTGCCTTTTACGAATGCGTCCAGCTGTCAAACGCGGCGATGGCAACGGTCATCCAGTTCTTGGGGCCATTTTTCATCTTAGGCTATTTGGCGGCGACTAAGAAGCAGGTCCTGCGGCCACTTGACTTCATCTCAGCTATTGCCGGATTTGGCGGAGTCTTTTTGCTAGCAACGCATGGGAACATCCACGACCTGCGGATTTCCCCGCTAGCCCTCTTGTTCGGGCTCTTGTCAGCCGTGGGTGTGGCGACGAGCAACACGATTCCGACGCCTCTGGTAAAAAAGTACTCATCGATGACGGTGAGCGGCTGGGGGATGCTGGTCAGCGGGATTGCCCTGATGGCCCTGCCGCAAAATATTGCAGGCATCCCCTTCGGCGATTGGCGCTTGTGGCTGGGCCTGGCCTTTGTCTTGATCCTGGGCACTATCGTTCCGTTTGTTTGGATGAACGAAGCGCTCGTTCACCTCTCCCCCGCTGTCGTGTCGCTGCTGGACGCCTTTGAACCGGTGGCCTCTACGATTGGTTCGGTTCTGATCTTTGGCCTGGTCTTGCTGCCAGTTGACTATATTGCCATTATGCTGATTATCGCTGCTACTTTGGCGATTTCGATGAAATAAGTAGGAAAGCCTTCCCCTGTGGGAAGGCTTTTTTGGTGATTTGCGCATTTTTTGGTAACTATTTTAAATCT
>NZ_JBJFHB010000075.1:25689-31549 GCF_051893255.1 Lactobacillus sp.
TGATGAAAAAAGCGAAGAACCCCTAACCGAGTTCTTCGCTTATCTGTCAGCTTCAGCCAAAATCTCCTTAATTACGTCAGTCTTGGCGTCGGCGTACTGCTGGATATAATCCCAGTCACGCTTGACTAGCTCCCTTTTAGCATCCCCGTACCGTTTTTTGGCCTCAGGATGGCTTCTTAAATAGTCGCGGAAGCGAAGCATGCGCTCAGCTTCCGTGCAACCCTGGCTAAAAACGTGCAGGTTGACAGCAGGAATCTCCTTTTTAAACATCCGGTGCTCAAACCATCTTGGCTCCCGGATGCGCAAGGTATAGCCAAGTAGCTCAAGATAGGGCGTGTAGCTAGCCTCATCGCGAGAATCAGCGACCAGCAAGATCATGTCGATGATCGGCTTGGCTACTAGCCCTGGCACAGACGTGGAGCCAGCATGTTCCAGTTGATAATTGCCAGGCAAAACGGCCCTGATTTTTGTGGCTTCTTTTTCAAAAACTTTGGGCCAGGCAGAGTCGTATTCGCTTAAGTGGAGCTTTTTGCCCGGCAAATACTGGATTTTCCCCAGCGTTACTTTTTCCAGATATTCTTTTGATGACATTGCCCTATCCCTTCTTCACGCACCGCGTTGCCACAAAGGTCGGGATGTGGAGCTCATGCAGGTGTCCTTCGCCGTTAGTGTCCTCATAAAGGTCGGTCAAGGTCAGACCGGCTTTCAGCTGTCCGCCAATTTCCTCTTCCAGGCTGTGGGAGAACTGGACGCCGCTGTCGTCTTTTTCCAGCTGGGCCATTTGGTCCGGATTCTTCAGCGGGTTAAAAGGCATAATGTTCACGACTTCCGTCTCTTTTTCGTCAGCAAAAAAGTAGTTGATCCCGTTGTCAAAACCCATCAAAAAGGCGCCGCTAGGTGCCAGAACCCGCGCCACTTCGTTAAACATGCCCTGCAGCTCTGCAATGTAGCAGTTAGCGACTGGCTGGATGATCAGGTCAAAAGCGCCATCTTCAAAAGGCAGGGGCTTGGTCATGTCGGCCTTGACGATCTCGATGTCGTAGCCTTCCCGCTCCGCTACTAGCCGCTCGCTCTCTAGCTGCTGGTCAGAATAATCCAGTACCGTGCACTTGGCCCCAACCGCAGACAAAATTGGCATCTGCTGGCCGCCGCCACTGGCTAGCCCTAAGACCTTTTTGCCCTTGAGATCCCCTAGCCAGTCTTTTGGCACAGGCTTGGTCGGCGTCAGCAAGATGTCCCAGTCGCCCTTTTGGGCCTGTACAAAAGTCTCATGATCAACTGGCTTGCCCCATTCCCAGCCTTCTTTAACCCAGCGGTCGATGGTTTCGGCGTTTACGTCTTGGTAGTTCATCTTTGCCCCCTTTTTTCTCTTAGTAAAAAATCTTAAATCAAAGCCTGCACGATGTAGGCGACCTGCCAAAAGGAAAAGAGGTTGTTCAGGTCGTCGACTACATGGTAGAAGAGGCAGCCTTGAGTCAACGTTGCCTCTAGCAGAGTCAGGCTGATGTAAATCAGCAAAAACATGATGTTAATCTTGAAAAATTGTTGCACTTCTAATCCCACTTTACATATGCAAATTTATGTTAGTTACTTGACGTCTTCATAGCCAGGTTTGGTCAAAACGTGCTTGGCATATGAGCAAGTCGCACCTACCCGCTTGCCTTTGGCCCGGGCCTGGTCAACTAAGCAGTCTACCAGCTGGCGGGCATAGCCCTTGCCGCCGTAAGCCGGATCTACGACTGTCTTGACGATGATCCAGTGGTCGCCTTTTTCTTCATAAAGGCACTGGCCGACCAGCTTGTCTTCGTCATATAAAGTTGCGCGCTTTTCGCTTTCTTCGTATACAAGTTTCATGTTATCACCTAAAATTGCCTTCTCTAGTTCTTCTGCCGTGTCCACTAAGACAGTTGCGCCACGCTTTTTTAAAAAGTCGACGCTTCTAAAGCCCCAAGTGACGGCGATTTCGTCCATCTTGGAGTTGGCCGCGGTTTGAATGTCAATTTCAGAATCCCCGATGTAAACGCACTTGTCTAGTATAACGTTCAGGGCATCCACACAAGCCAAGGTCATGTCTGGCGCCGGCTTTCTGCGGATTTCGTCTTTTTGCCCCAAGGCAAAGTCAAAGTAGCCTGGGAAGAGGTCGCTGACTAATTTTTGGACGGCTTCGTCTGGCTTGTTAGATACAACCGCGACCTTAACGCCGGCTTGGCGCAGTTTTTTTAACAAAGATAAAATCCCTGGGAAAGGCCCCGTAGCCAGGTTGCAGTGGGCGGCATAATATGGCCGGAAAATGTCCAGCACCCGGTTAACTTCGTCTTCGGTCACGCTGGCCGGTACTTTTTCATTTTTAGTCCCAAAAGCCACTAGGTCTTCAAAGCTGGTCCCTGCTTCATAGGCCAGCGCCCGGCGAATAGCTACCACCACCCCGCTTCCGAAAAAGTTCTTAGTATGGAGCACTTCGTAGTCATGCCGGTGGCCGGTTTGCGCCATCGCGTAGTTCAAAGCGTTCGTTAAGTCTTCACTCGTATTTAAAATCGTCCCATCCATGTCAAAGATGGCGGCTTCATATTTCATTATTTTCACCTCGCTACCATTATACAACAGGGCGTCGGTTAAATTTACCGCCAGCGCATTTTTGCCTTATACTAATATTAAGAGAAAAAAGCGCTTAGAAAGAGGCTTATTATGCAAGACCGCAATGTATTTTTATCAAAAAAGATGTCCTATGCCTTAAGACACAACCCCGATAAGTACGGGATAGAGCTGGACGAATATGGCTATACGGACTTGGCCCACTTTATCAAGGCCTTAAACCGGATGCACCGTTTTGATCCGCCAGTGACGGAAGACGAAATCCGGCAAATGATGGCACAGGCTAATAAGAAACGCTTTGAGATCAAAAACGGCAAGATCTGTGCCCTCTACGGTCACTCGGTACCGGGGATCATTATTAGAAGCGAAGCTATGCCGCCCAAGGTCCTCTATCACGGGACGGCGCGGCGCTTTTGGCCTAGCATCAAGGAAAACGGCCTTTTGCCCATGGGCAGACAATACGTTCACCTATCAGCCGATCCCGCCATGGCCAAAGAGGTGGGCCTGCGCCGCGACAAACAGCCCGTCATCCTGCAAGTTGATGCTGAACGAGCTGCTAAAGACGGGATCAAGTTCTACTTTGCTAGTCAGGAAGTCTGGCTCTGCGACGAGATGCCAAGCAAGTACCTCAAGGTCTGGGATGGGAAAAATTAGTCAACTTGCGGGACGTAGATTTTTAACAAGGTAAACTTGCCTGCGTGATATTCCAACTTTAAGATGGCGCAGTTGGGCAACTTGGCCTCTAAAGGACAGTGGCTAGTATCAACTTTGGTCATGACAAAGTTTGCGATGGCACCGGCGTGGGAAACAGCCAGAACATTTTTAGCATCGGCTGGCTCCATGGTCTTCTTGAGCGTCTTTTCCATTCGGTCAGACAGTTCCGTCTCAGACTCGCCGTCAAAATGGGCATAGTAGTCGCCAAAAGGATAGCCTGGGTGGAGAAACTCGTCCATGGCCTCAAAACGGCCAAAATTCATCTCCTTGAGCCCCTTTAGTCGCTGATATGGGTATTTGCCCTTCGTAGCAATTTCCAGGGTATCACAGGCCCGCTCGCTGGTGCTGGAGTAACAATAGTCAAAGTTTACGTCTAGGTCTTCCAGAATTTTGCCAGCAGCTTGGGCTTGCTTGATGCCAAGGTCAGTCAAAGGTGAATCGCACCAGCCTTGAATTTTGTGTTCGACGTTAAACAGGGTTTGACCGTGGCGCATCAGATAGAGTGTTTTAGTCATTTTTACTCTCCTTTTTGATTGCTTTTTCACTACTTGCATAGCTTAATTATATTACAGGTAAGCGCTTTTACCAAGTGGCTGAAAATATTAGAGAAAAGAAAAACAGGATTCTGAAAGATTCAGAATCCTGCTTTTTTAATGCTCATTTAAAAGCGATTAGTGCTTTTTACGCTTAGTGAAGGCACCGAGCAGACCGGCACCGATCGTTAAAGCGGCGCCCATAAGGCTGAGCAGTACGCTCTTTTCTTCGCTTTCGCCAGTTTGCGGAAGCTTAGTCTGGTTAGCAGTAAGCTTGGTCTTGTTCTTTTGGCCAGTGACCGTCTTAGCGGTTGCTTTAGGCACGCTAGGCGTTGCTGGCTTAGAAGGAACCTCTGGCGTAGATGGCGTCGCTGGAGTGGTTGGCTGCACTGGCGTCGCCGGCTGAGTTGGTTCGCTAGGCGTTGCTGGCTTAGAAGGAACCTCTGGCGTAGATGGCGTCGTTGGAGTAGTTGGCTGGGTCGGCTCACTCGGCGTGGTTGGCTGTTCCGGAGTAGTTGGAGTCTCTGGTTCAGTTGGCGTAGTCGGTTGTTCTGGTTCTGATGGAGTTACCGGTTCAGAAGGAACGGTTGACTTTTGCGTGTAGACCACGTAAGTGTTGGCACTTGGGTCAGCTGGAGTGATCGTCTCCCCTACTGTCTTGCCTTGTGGCTCGTAGCCGTCAACGCTTGGCACCGTGACTGCTAGGACCTTGGTTGGATCGGCTGGATCAGTGGTGTATTGGGTTTGCGTAGTCCCGGCGAGCTGTTGACCGTTTTGGTCGACCAGGATCAGGGAACCATTTTTAGCATAAGTTACGGTAGTTTCGACAGTTGGCTGGTCTGGGGATGCAGTTATGCCGCCGGCTTGCGCTTGGTCAGCGTGGTAGCCGTTAACGACTGGGGTTTGAACAGCCGTAAAGGCAGCCGTGCCAGTCCATGGGTCGGTCTTAACCGTTTCGCCAGTTACCTGGTCAACGTAGGTGGTTTGCTTGAAGGCATCCTTAACTACCTGGGTTTGGTCAGGAACGGCTTCGTCCAGACCTTGGTAGTGGATGATTTGGGTAGCGTCTTTGGTAGCGACAGTTTCCTTGATGCCGTGCTTCAGAGTAACGGTGCAGACTTGGTCGGTCTTGGCATCCATGTCAAAAGTGGTTCCGGCAGTGAAGCCGTCATTTACAAGAACGTAGCCCTTTTCTTCTAATGACTTGATCGTGTCAGCGGTGCTGTAGACGATTGTTGACTTGGAAGTACCGGTCAGGTCACCTGAGTTGGCAACTTCTGCACCATTGTTGTCTTCGTCAACGAAGACAACGCGAGCGGTTTGTTTGTCAGCCGTGTAAGTAACAGTTACAGTGTTGGTCTTATCACCGTTGAAGTCTGGGGTTACTTCTGAAGAAGCAACTTCGGTCTTGTCTGGGGTGAGGCCTTCAACTGCAGGCACTTGCACGGTAGTGAAGTTTTCGCTATCAACGTTGTCCCAAGTAATGTTTCCAGTTACGAGATCCTTAGTCCCAGTTTGAGTGAAGCTCAAAGTTTGGGTTGAGTCTGCTGGCTTGTCGAAGCCTTCTGGAACGACGTAAGTTACAGTTTGGGTTACGTTTTGCGTTCTAGAAGCAGCTTCTTGACCATGCTTGAGGACAACTGTAAATACTTGGTCAACACTTGAATCAGTGTCAAAGCTTGCGTTGGATGGGAAGCCATCGGTTACGAGTACGTAGCCTTTTTCTTCCAAAGCCTTGATCGTATCAGCAGTACTGTAGGCGATTGTGCCCTTAGATACACCAGTCAGGTCACCGGAGTTGGCAACTTCTACACCATTGTTGTCCTTGTCGACAAAGACAACGCGAGCGGTTTGCTTGTCGGCGGTGTAAGTTACCGTTACAGTGTTGGTCTTGTCACCATTGAAGTCTGGGGTTACTTCTGATGAAGCAACTTCAGTCTTGTCTGGAGTGAGGCCTTCAACTGTAGGTACTTGAACTGCAGTGAAGCTTTGGCTATCAACGTTGTCCCAAACGATATTTC
>NZ_JBJFHB010000075.1:31649-80962 GCF_051893255.1 Lactobacillus sp.
CAACTGGTACTTGAACTGCAGTGAAGCTTTGGCTATCAACGTTGTCCCAAACGATGTTCCCAGTTACGAGGTCCTTAGTACCAGTTTGAGTAAAGCTCAGAGTTTGAGTTGAATCGGCTGGCTTGTCGAAACCGTCAGGAACCACGTAGGTTACAGTTTGAGTTACGTTTTGCGTTCTAGTAGTAGCCTCTTGACCATGCTTGAGAACAACTGTGAAGACCTGATCAACAGTTGAGTCAGTGTCGAAGACTGCGTCGGTTGGGAAACCGTCGGTTACGAGAACGTAGCCTTTTTCTTCTAGAGCCTTGATCGTATTAGCAGTGCTGTAGTTGATCGTTGACTTGGAAGTGCCAGTCAGGTCGCCGGAGTTGGCAACTTCTGCATTGTTGTTGTCTTGGTCAATGAAGACAACCTTAGCCTTTTGGGCATCAGCCGTGTAGGTTACAGTTACGATGCTGGTCTTGTCACCCATGAAGTCTGGAGTGACGTCGCTAGCTGCAACTTCAGTCGTATCTGGAGTTAAGCCAGCGATCGTTGGTAAAACAACTTCAGCAAATGATTGATCATCAACTGCATTCCAAGTAACCGTGCCAGTCACCAGATCCTTTTTACCAGTTTGAGTGAAGCTCAAAGTTTGGGTCGAGTCAGTTGGTTGGTCAAAGCCATCTGGAACAACGTAAGTTACGGTTTGAGTTACGTTTTGCGTTCTAGTAGAAGCCTCTTGACCATGCTTGAGAACAACCATGAATACTTGGTCAATATTCTTATCAGTGTCAAAAGTAGCGTCAGTTGGGAAGCCATCGGTTACGAGTACGTAGCCTTTTTCTTCAAGAGCCTTGATCGTGTCAACGGTGCTGTAATTGATTGTGGACTTAGAAGTACCAGTCAAGTCACCGGAGTTAGCGACTTCCGCGTTGTTGTTATCTTGGTCAACGTAAACCACAGTAGCCTTTTGTGCATCTGCCGTGTAAGCTACAGTTACCGTGCTAGTCTTATCACCAGTGAAGTCTGGAGTGACATCGCTAGCGTCAACCACAGTCTTATCTGGAGTCAGACCAGCAATAGTTGGTGAAGTAACTGCGTTGAAGCTTTGATTATCAACGTTGTCCCATACAATATTGCCAGTTACGAGGTCCTTAGTACCAGTTTGAGTGAAGCTCAAAGTTTGAGTTGAGTCAGCTGGTTGGTCGAAGCCGTCAGGAACCACGTAAGTTACGTTTTGGGTAACGTTTTGCGTTCTAGTCGTAGCCTCATGCCCGTGCTTGAGAACAACCGTGAAGACTTGGTCAAGAGCTGAGTCCGTATCGAAAGTTGAGTCAGTTGGGAATCCGTCAGTTACGAGTACGTAGCCTTTTTCTTCCAGAGCCTTGATCGTGTCAGCAGTGCTGTAAACGATTGTACCCTTAGATACACCAGTAAGTTCACCGGAATTTGCAACTTCTACATTGTTGTTGTCTTGGTCAACATAAACAACTGTAGCCTTTTGGGCATCTGCCGTGTAGGTAACAGTTACGGTGCTAGTCTTATCACCGGTAAAATCAGGAGTGACGTCGCTAGCGTCAACCACAGTTTTATCTGGAGTCAAGCCAGCGATCGTTGGTGAAACGACTTCAACAAATGATTGATCATCAACCGCATCCCAAGTAACTGTGCCATTTACCAGATCCTTTTTACCAGTTTGGGTGAAAGTCAACGTCTGAGCTGAGTCAGCAGGCTTGTCAAAACCATCTGGCACCACGTAAGTTACGTTTTGGGTAACGTTTTGCGTTCTAGTCGTATCTTCTTGACCATGCTTGAAGATGACCGTGAAGATTTGGTCCACTGCGACATCATCGTCAAAAGTAGCACCGCTTGGGAAGTTGTCAGTTACCAGTACGTAGCCTTTTTCCTGCAGGGCCTTGATTACATCAGCCGTGGAGTAAGGGATCGCCTCGTTGGTCAACCCAGTCAGCTCGTCTGAACTTTGAATTACCGCATTGCTGTTGTCTTCGTCAAGGTAGTCAACGCGAGCCTTTTGTGCATCCCCGGTGTAGGTGATGTCCACCGTCACGTCGCTCATGGTAGAGTCAACGGTAGCCGCCTCAACGCTGCTTTGACTTGGCGTGTAGCCCTTCACAGTCGGCGCCGTAAATTCGTCCCAGCTGCCCGTGGTCCAGTCGCCGTAAGTTACCGCGCCGGTTTCATCCATCTGGCCAGTCCGAGTGACCGTTACTACTTGCGTAGTCGTTTGCGTTTCCCCGCTTGGCAGGTGAACGTTGATGGTTCTCTTAATCTCCTTAGATTCGCTCACCGGACCAGTGATCACGATGCTGGTTGCGACCGCCTTTTTAATCGGAGTGACAAAATCGTCTGAGTAGGTCTTGTAGCCCAAAGTCAAAGTCTTGCCAACGTCGCCTTGCAAGCTCAGGTCCTTAACTGGAATTTCAAAAGAAGTCTTGTTGGCTTGGGTGGTCTTGTCAAAAGTATCCATGCCAAACTTGATGCTCTTGATCGTGGACCAGTCAGTAACCTGGTCAGCGGTCAGCCAGGTCAGGCCGGTTTCTTCAGTGTTGCTAGTGAGGTCAACAGCACTAGTTGCGTACCACACGTTGGCCTTGTCAGTTGAAACCGGACCGGTCAAGACAACATTAGCTTCGCTTGGGATGTTGGTGTAGATCCGCACGTTGGTCAGACTGTGGTTAGTCGTGTTCTTTGGCGTCAGCTTGAAGGTCATGTCGTCTGTGCCAGTAGTGTCAGACACGCCCTTGTTCTTGAAGATTCCGTCTTGGTTACCCTTACTTGTAGCGCCAATCGTGAATTCTTCGCTGGATTGCATTACGCGCAAAGACGTTGTATTAGAGATATAGGTTTTGTCGCTGACAATTCCTTCGGTATATTCTGCCTTGTATAGCTTGTCATCCTTAGCTAATTTTATAAGAGTCATCTGAGAATCAGTGGTGATGAAAGACAAACCTTGGTATAAGCCAGGAATAGCATCGTCACTGATATCTACTGATATTCTAAAAATTTGCTTACTAGTGTCAAAGACATAGTCAGTCTTTGAATAGTCTAGCTTAATAACTTGTGCATCTCCATTATCAACAGCAAAAACGGTAATCTCAGGATCTCCATCAATAGTGGAAGCAGCTCTGTTAAAAATTGCATATTGCGGCAACTTCAAATAGATAACTGGCTTCTTAATAATGTAAGTGCCCCATTCTGCGTTACTGCCGTTTACAATCTCATATTTATTGGTTTCTCCTGCACGACCAATATAAGAGCCAGAGGCTATGAAACCAGTTGGTTGATCAGGAACAATCGTCTGTGGATATGCAATTGTGGCAGTTTTCAGCATACTCGAAGTTACTGTCATGCTATTAGTGAGCTTATCTCCAACCTTTACGGCAGTTCCGTTGTCATATTTTTCTGCCAAAGTACCCAAGATATAGAAGAGATCATCTGGGTTGCTTCTCATCGCGTAGGTCATATAATATTGATTTCCCGTTCTTGCCTTAGCAGCAAAGACATCTGGCCGAAGTACAGCTTTTCTAATTGGACTAGAACCATTAGCATTAATCGTGTCGCCAGCAGCGACTGTACCTGTACTTGTTGTCCCATCAGCATATGTCAGTTCATAGTTGTAACTTGTAGTTCCTTTAATTGCAGAGGTTTTAATTCCGGTAGCGTTAAAGCCATCAGCCATATCGAAAGTGAAAGCTGCATCTGTTATGTCATAAGTAGATGCATTCTCAACATAAAAATTTGAAAGTCTATTTGCTACATCGTGAAGACCTAGTGTAAATCCTTCCCATGCTCCACGTATACTCAACTTGGCAGTACCTAATTGAGCTTCTGAGTTAATCTTATCGACCCAAGTGATCTGTGCATTTCCGATTAGCTTTTTGCTTTGCTCATCGTTCAAATTTTGGTCGATAGTGATTGGACTATCAGCCGAAACAGTCTCTTTAACTGTTCCGTCGACCACATATTGACCGATCAAGTAGTACGGGGCATTTCCATTACTCTGACTTTCACCAGATCCCTTTGGTACTGAAATAACAATATTTTTGCCAATTCCAGCTTGAGTGATGGTTGTTTGGTCTGTAAAGGCATTTTTAGCCATCGTAGCATCAACATTTAATTTAAAGCTGGATGGTACTGGGATAGTAATGGTTGTACCGTAATTAATAGATTTTATTACTCGTTGGATTGGCCATTGCGCATCCGAAATTATTCCTGTAGTTTCTTTCAGAGATAACTGATACGTATAATCTGTATTAGGCAGAATTTCGGACATATCCTCAGTAGCTGGATAACGGTTCAGACTTGGCGTCATTTGTGGGTTCATCACCTGCGTAAAGGTAGCTGTTGCAGTGCCCAGATCGTTTCCAGATTCATCCTGGCCGGTTAAAGTCATTGTAAACTCTCTGTTGCCAATACTCTCTGATTCAATGATGTAATCGGTGGTTGTGCCATCAAAGCCGTCGTTACGATATGGAGTTAGAGTGATTTTTTGGTTGATACTGCTGCTTGAGGTAAGAGTATCTGTAATAATGTAGTAGCCATTTTCACTATCCAAGGTTGTGGTAGTGTCAGCATTTGGTAAAGGAGTTACATCGTTCACGCCGTAAAGTACGCTCTTAGTTTTGCTCGTAGTGTTAGTCGGAATTTTGAGTGTGAATACATCACCGGCATTACCAGTAACTGCAACAGTTACGACAATTTGATTATCTTCGTTACCCAGGTTCCCAATCTTATCAGTAGACATTACCAAAGATTCACCTTGAATGACAGTTTGATCAACTTTTGTATTGTTGTCCGTTGCACTAGTGTTGGCTACAGCCAAGGCTGGAGTTGCCTTTACTTCAGTAGTTGCTTCCGTATTCACAGATGAGTCAGCAGTAGAAGCATCAGAAGTCTGCTTTGCTTCACAGCTTGCAGTGGAGTCCGCCGTGCTTGCACCATCACTAGTGTTGTCAGATGCAGCTGCTGAAGCATTGCTTTCAGTGTTAGTTGCAGGAGCACTAGCTACTGCCGCAGCGCTGACAATCGCATTTGAGTTAACGTTATTAGTGTCCTCACTAGTTTCGCTGCTTGCCGTGCTAGCAGTTGATTCAGTAGTTTTCTTTTCCTCACTGGTGTCAGTGGTTTTGCTTGCTTCACTAGCCGCGGTGCTGTCGGTACTAGTTTTTTCCGTTGAAGCCTGGGAACTTGCTTCAGAAGAAGCTGCTGAAGTTTCTGCACTAGCAGTACTAGTAGTGCTGCTAGTCGCTTCTGAAGTCGCAGTGCTTGCGGCCGCACTCGTGGCTGTCTCTGCAGTCGTCGCCTCGCTTTGTCCTGTATCTTTATTCGCTTTGGCAGTAACCGCAGCCGTCTGGGTATCGGTCGTTGTGTCGGCCTTGACCGGACTGGCTGGTCCAAAGATAAAAGATAAACCTAATAACACCGATGTTACCCCGAAGCTATACTTCCGGATACTGAAGCGTTGCTTGACCCGCTCTATTTCATTTAGGTTAAGCTTCTTTTCCTTTTTTCCTAACATCTTAGTCTCCCATATTATATAAATGTAATAGCTACATTCTTCTTTTGCTTATATGGCTAGTGTATTATCTTACTCCCCAGTTGTCAATAATATAATCATTAGAATATAACTATACTTCTGCTTGTAATTCCAAGAGGCTAATAGGAATATTGGCGTCTAATTTATTTTTTGCGTATAAAAAAGCATCCCCAGAGGGATGCTTTTAAGCTGGTATTTACGTTTAAATTTGCTAAAAGCCCGGAATGAAGGCAAAAGCAACGGCGAAGACCAAGGCAGGCAGAAAATTGGCCACCCGTACCTTTTGTCCAAAAACCAGGTTTAAGCCCACGCAGAAGATCAGGATCGACCCAACCAAAGATAGGTTGCTCAAGGCCTGAGTGGTCATGACCGGTTTGATCAGAGTTGCCAAAAGCGTAATTGTTCCTTGCAAGAGGCCGACTGAGACAAAGGAGAAGATACTCCCCTTTCCTTCCGCGCTGGCCATGACCATGACAATCACGAAGTCGAGGACCGACTTGGCGATCAAGGTGTCTGGTCGATGGTAGATCCCGTCGTTAATCGCCCCCACTACGGCCATGGCGCCGATGCAGACGACCAAGGAGGTGTCGACGAAGGCTTGGGTAAAGGCTGGATCGCTAGAATTGCCCGTTTTTTCCTTTAAAAAATGTCCCAGCGACTCAAAGTAGCCTTCGATGTTCAAGAGCTCGCCGACTAACACGCCCAAGACCAGCGACAGGATCATCATCATGTTAGACACAGAGGTCAGCTCGCCTGACTTGATGGCCAGCAGCTTCTCGGTTGCCCCTGAGATTCCCAAAAAAATGGTGCCCAGGCCGCTGGCCATGATCAAGCCCTCTTGCACTCGATCTTTTAAAAAGCCGCCAAAAAAGTAGCCGATGGTGCCGCCCGCAATAATGGCAGCGATGTTGATTAACGTTCCTAGTCCTGGCATCTTGTCACCTCATAAACTCAATGCTTTAAGTATAGCAGACTAGGAAACTTTTTAAGCAAAAACTCAGCCTTTTCTTAAATTTCTTCGCCTAAGTAGGCTGCAACCTGGTTTACGTCCTTGTCGCCTCGGCCAGACAGGTTGACCATCACGATTTGGTCAGGTGACATCTCAGGCACCATCTTAATGGCTTGGGCCAAGGCGTGGGAACTTTCTAGAGCAGGGATAATCCCTTCCGTTTCTGACAGGAGCTTAAATGCGTTAACGGCTTCGTCATCGGTAATTGGGTAGTATTCAGCTCGTCCTGAGTCTTTCAAAAAGGAGTGGACTGGTCCGATGCCGGGGTAGTCTAGACCAGCCGAAATAGAGTAAGCCGGCAAAACCATGCCCTCATCGTCTTGCAAGACGTAGCTCTTCATCCCGTCGTTAATCCCCACTTTGCCGTTAGTCAAGGTTGCCGCATTGTCCGGGGTGTCAGCCCCCTTCCCGGCTCCTTCAGCACCAATCAGTCGGACTTCCTTGTCCGGGATGAATTCACTAAAAGCCCCAATAGCGTTAGACCCTCCGCCGACGCAAGCAATGACGGCATCCGGCAAGCGGCCGACCTGGGTCAAAAACTGCTGCCGTGCCTCCCGGCTGATGACGCTTTGGAAGTAGGCCACCATTTGCGGGTATGGGTAAGGCCCTACCGCTGAACCCACCAAGTAGTAAGTCGTATCCAGGTTTTGGGCTAAATCAGCAAAGGCTGCCCCAACTGCATCTTCTAGCACCTGGGTGCCAGTCGTGACTGGGACCACGTCAGCGCCCATCATCCGCATGCGAAAGACGTTGAGCTTTTGCCGGGCGCAGTCTTTAGCCCCCATGTAGATGGTGCACTCCATGCCAAAGCGGGCTGCTGCGGCGGCAGTGGCTACGCCGTGTTGACCAGCCCCGGTTTCGGCGATGATCCGCTTTTTGCCCATCCGCTTGGCCAGTAGAATCTGCCCTAAGGCATTATTGATCTTGTGTGCCCCCAGGTGGTTTAAGTCCTCTCGCTTCAGGTAAAGCTTGGCTCCGCCTAGACGCTTAGTCAGAGATTCTGCAAAGTACAAAGGAGTTGCCCTGCCAGAGTAGTCCCTTAAGAGCATGTCAAGTTCGGCTTGGAAATCTGGATCATCCTTGTCTTTTTCGAATTCAGCTGCGATTTCATTTAGAGCCTGTTGAACTGCTTCTGGCACATATTGACCGCCAAATTCGCCGTAGTACATCTTGTCGTTTTCAGTTGCTTGCATAGTCATGATTAGTCTCCTTGATTTATGTATGTATTTATTTTGTATAGAATTAAAAAGTATACGGAGTCTAACCTGAATAGCCTAATTGAGAGTAAAAAAGACTGAGCTGCCTATTCAAGCTCAGTCGATAGTCAATAGAAACGATTGCTGGCATAGACTCCTTGATCATCAAAATCAGTGAGCCTACACCAAAATGATTGTAGCCTCACTTGTCTTGCCAGTCTTGCCAAAGCTTCAATGCAGTCATTTTCAATCGTTCCTTTCTTGTAAAATTTGTCCTTCTTTGAACTTGCTATTATCTTAATCTCTTTCTCAGGATTTTGCAAGCTTTTCGGTGAAAAAAGTTACCGATTTTTTCGCCGGTCATGGCGAGGATCCATGTAGTACTTGCGCTTTTCCTGGTACATTCGCTGGTCGGCCAGGGCCATTAATTCGCGCAGACCGCCGCTTTTGAGCTCACTGGAATGCGCCATGCCAACGGAAAAGCTGACTTGCAGGCTGCTCTTGGCATTAAAAGCCTCAAGGTTCTTGTTTAAAACAGCCAGCCGCTTTTGTCCATGTTCCTTTGTACCATAAACGACAATTGCGTATTCGTCCCCGCCGGTCCGGTAGCACTTGCTAGTCGGAAAAGATTGTTGAATGATCTTGGCAGCATCTTGGATCAGCAAATCACCTTCTTGGTGCCCTTCCGTGTCATTTGCCTTTTTCAAGCCGTTCAAATCAAGCGAGTAAGCGACGATTTGCTTGTCAACGATCGAATCTGAAAAAAGCTTCAGCTCTTCCTCGTAAGCATAGCGGCTCAGCAGGCCCGTTAAGGCATCGGTCGTGATCATGTGCTCTTGCTTGGTAATGGTGATATCGCTGTTAGTCAAGCTGTTGTTTTGGAAGAGCAACAAAATGATGATGTAGCCAATGGTGATCGAGATGCAGGAGGTATGGATGATGCCATTTGACAAGTCCTGCAAGATAACGCCTAGGTAGACAACGCAGCCGATATAGTAGGTAAAGTACTTTTGCTTCTTACTGATGCCCTTGCTGAACTTATTAAAAGAATCTGCGATCACGATCAGAATAATCACCCAGATCAGCGTAATCACGAAGTGGTATGGGCCGTGCTTGATTGCCTTATTAGGGCCAATTGAAAGGTTCCATCCGGTATAAACCGAAGCTAGCTCATAAATAATATTCAGTCCGAACAAACCGTGCAGCAGCCAATTCTTTTTGCCGGGGCGGAGATAAAGAGCGATGAAATAGCCGATCCCGACTCCGCAGATATATTCAAAAGCTTTGATGAAGTGAAAAAGTCGATCGGTGTTGGTCGGAGAATCAATCAGGTAGACCGAAAGCCAGTCGAATAGGTTATATAAAAACAGACTTACCAGAACGTGGTAGCTATAAATCTTAAAGCGCCTGGGATGGTGCTGGTCGATTAGGACCAGGATAAAAATCGCAATTAAAAATAAGGTTAGTATTATATCTAATGAAGTATAGTAGTCTAAAAAGCTATTAGAAATTCGTGTCATCGTGGCAGTTGCATACATCTTTGCGACCTCCCTCGCTGACTATTTTACCATAGTGAATCGGCAAATCTTTTTGCAAATGCATAACTAAAAACTTATTTAAGAAAAGAAAAAACGGAGATTTCTCTCCGTTTAATTTCTTCTCCGGTCATGGCGCGGATCTTGATAGTAGCGTGCCTTGTCCTCGTACATTCTTTGGTCGGCCATGATCATCAGCTCTTTCAGGTTGCCCTCTGCATGTTCTCTGGAAAAAGCCATTCCAGCAGCTAGGCTAACCTTTAGCTGCAGCTGTCGGTTCATGCTCTCCTCTGTCTTTTTCAACTCGCGCAAAAGCTCTTGTCCGCGATCTTTATTACCGTAAACTACGACTGCAAATTCATCCCCACCTGTCCGGTAGCAGGAGCTGCTGGTAAAAGTCTTTTGAATGATCTTGGCAGCTGATTTGATTAAGATGTCGCCCGCCGCATGGCCGTAAGTATCGTTGATGTGCTTTAAGCCGTTGATGTCGATGGAAAAAGCAATGAGTTGGCGATCCCTTAATGGGGATGCATCATTTTTGAGCAGTGTTTCATAGGCATAGCGGCTTTTCAGACCAGTCAAGGGGTCAGTTAGAATGATCTTTTCCTTCTTGTTTATCGTCTGATCACTGGCTTCAAGGTCAATGATCTGGCAGCGCTGGATCATGATGATAAAGGCAATGGTGACCGTGAGACTAGCGGTGCGGATATAGCCACCGGTGAGGTCCTGGACTAAGACTCCAGCAGCAACAAAGAAGAAAAAGTAGCCAATGAATAACTGGTTGCTAAGAGATGCTTTTTTACCATATAAGGTCAAGGCTTTTGCGACATAAATCAAGCTCACAATCCAGAAAAGTGTATAGAAATAATGATATGGACCATGCTTTAGGATGTTGTGACTGTCTAGACGAAAACACCAGCCGGTAAATATTGAGGCAATTTGGAAAACAGTATTAGCAAAGACCACTGCAATCAGGCTCTTTGGACACTGATACTGCTCTAAAAGCTGGATGACAAAGCAACAAAAGATAGGCGGCAAGATATAAGCTACCGCTTTAGCCGTTAAGTGCAGATAATCACTGTCGTCAACAAAACTTAGGACAACTGAAAGCCAGTCGGCAATATTATACATTATTAGCAAAGCAATATTAACTTCGCCATATACTTTTCTTTTTCGACTATAGTGGTGATTATTTGCGATTAGAATAATCATGCCAAATAAGCAAAGAATCAGCACGGCTACTATCGCCGAATAATGAGTTAGGTAAAGTTGCGACAAAGGACGCATTCCAATCTTGTTGATCATGGCCACCAACCTCCTCTAAGCCTATTATAGCGCAAGATTTGACATATTAGACAAGGGATTGTGAAGTTTACTGAAGGTTAGCTGCATGCTTGAAAAAAGAGTGAATTCAAGATTTGAACTCTAAATCATGATATGCGATTCCATAGCCTTAGGATAAGCAATTCCATAGCCTTATTATATTGACAGATTGTTATTAAAGGCACATACTAAAACTGATGACGATCTAATAAAGGCGTAAAAAACTGAGAAAAAATGAGGTAAGTTAGTATGGAATATTTAGAGTTTTATAACGGCACCCAGGTGCCAGTTCTGGGATTTGGGACCTACAAGATTGATCCGGCTGACACCAAAGAAGCTGTCTTAAACGCCTTAAATTGTGGATATCGCTTGGTTGACACAGCACAAGATTATGAAAATGAGGCAGAAGTTGGTCAAGCCGTTCGCGAAAGCGGCATCCCCCGTGAGGAGATTTTTGTCACCACCAAACAAGATGCCGGCGGGTATGAACGAGCCAAGAAAGACATCGACGGTTCTCTTATCAAGGCTGGACTTGATTACTTTGACCTGATGATCCTCCACTGGCCAACTGGTGAAGACGTGGGGACTTATCAAGCTCTGGAAGAAGCAGTAAAAGCTGGGAAACTCCGCAACATCGGCGTTTCTAACTTTAACATCCGGCAGCTGGAAGACTTGATGAAGCAGACTTCCATCAAGCCAGTGGTCAACCAGATTGAAACCAGCATCTACAACCAGCAGGTTAAGCAGCATGACTGGCTAGCCAAGCAAGGAATCATCCATGAAGCATGGAGTCCCCTGGCTAGTGGTCCAAAGGAAATGATTAGCGATCCCGTTTTACAAGAAATTGGTCAAGAGCATGGAAAGACTGCGGTCCAAATTGCTCTGAAATTCTTGGTGCAAAAAAAGGTTTGGACCATTCCACGGTCAATTAACCCAGAGCATATTAAGGCCAATATTGACCTGTTTGACTTTGAGCTGAGCGATGAAGAGCTGGCGCCCCTACGCTCACTTGACAAGAAGCAATGGTGCGGCTGGCCAAAGGAAATGAGCGAGGATTTGGATTATTAGATACTAAAAGAGGAAGCATGAATTTGTTTCCTCTTTTCTTTTGATCATAATTTGCTAAACATTAACAGAAATATGTTAAGTATGTTTATTTGCATGAAATGGGCAAGTATCTACCAAGAAACTTTTTAAGCGCAAGAGAATCGTTCTCTCAGCGCATGTCTATCCAAGCCGGAAGCCCTTCAAGTCATCTTCGATCGAGTCGTCCTCCAGTCCAATATACCTCATGGTGATCGAAGGACTAGAGTGATTGAGCATCTTTTGCAGCTTATATAGGGCCCGCGGGTCGGGATCACCATTCGGCGTTGTCGCATTTTTGATGTAGTGGTAGCCAAAAGTTTTTCTCAAGGTGTGGGTACCAACGGTGTCAGGATCAATCTCGCACTGGCGGGCTGCCCGCTTTAAGTCTTTATAAAATGACTTACCCTGGATCGGTCCGTCCCCTTTTCTGGAGGGAAAGAGCCAGTCATCTTCCGAGAGGCCCATAGCATCAATGTAGTCAAAGAGATCCTTCTTGATATTCCCGATGTAGACGTGGCGGTTCTTGTGGGTCTTGGTTTCTACCAGGTTGTACCAGGTGCCGTCCTCCACATCCTTGACCTTGACCTTGATGATGTCAGATATCCGGAGACCAGTGTTGATGCCGAAAATGAAGATCATGGAATTGCGCAAGCCGTTTGGGTTCTTCCCCATGACGCTCCCGGTGCCAAAACGCAAGGCAAGCTTCATGTCTCTGATGTCCTTTGGATTCCGCAGTGGCTGTATGTTATGACTGCTCTCTGTCTTCTTGTATTTCTTGCCCATTTTAGCCCCCAAAATTCCGCAATTTGAATGCACTGATATGATTAATATTAACATAAAGGTGCATTCAATTCAAAAAAGTGGCCAAGATTACTCAACGGCTTATTAACATTTGAATGCGTAAAAATACCTATTTTTACGCATTCGATAGAAATGGGAGAATTTTGGAGGAAGGATGCTGAGAGGACCATTCTAGTGCTTGCAAAATATTTGCTGTCGCTACTTATCCATCTATTACAACACAATCTTGTAGATTGATTGGAGTCCTTTATTTGAACCGTTAAAAGCGATGGCAATATTTCAAGCGTGATATTCTGCCTGTCCAGCTGTATCTCTTTCGTTCAGTTTGATCGGCTTATTGTGTGAACAAGCATCATTACCTTACGTGGGAATGTACCACTGCTTCTTAACTTTTCTGCAACTCAAATTACAACGTGTGTTCGTATCCATGCACAAAAGAAAAAGCATCCCTGCTTGGGAAAAATCCCATTAGGATGCTTACATCATGATTTTCGTTTATTTTGGATCCTCTCTAGCGCAACTTGATAGACACGACTTTTTTCACGCTTGCCGATGGCGATTACGTCAACAACATCAATTCGCCCAGTTTTTGGATCTTGGCCAAATACTATGCGAAGACCCATTTTCCGATTTTTTAACTTTCGCCAGCCTTCTAAGGAGCCATGGAGAGCCTGACCGCAGGATAAGCCTTGCACGGCAATCCTTTCAAGCCCTTTCTTGACAAATACGAGCTGGGAGCCGTCTAATGCACGGAGATCTTTTTTGGCGCTTGACCAAATGTTAAGTTCATATTTCTTATTCCCATCCGTCATTTTCATCTACCTTTGCATCGGATAACTTTTCGCCAAAAATATCTTCGAATGAGTAAGATTTAGGATTTTTTTCTTCTTTACGTCTGTTGATGCGGTCAAGCGCAATGGCTTCAACTTGGGCATCTAACAACTTGTCCTCTAGTACGTTAATTTTATTAACCAAAGTTTCATAGTCTTTAACGTCAAGGACAACAGCTTCGGGCTCATTTCGATTAAAGATATAAACGCCATTTTTAGTGCTTTTTGCGATTTCAATAACCTTCTTAGGGGATTTCTTCAGCGCACTAATATTAGTTGTTGGTACATTTAGTACTTGCATGTTTATCACCTCATGCTAAGTATACCACAAGAGGGCTTTTTATGATACTCAAAAGAGTACCTTTTGAAGTGCTTGAGTCTTTTTTTGTGCCAGTAGCATTTAGCCACTAGCACATTATCACCAAAGATCTGGTTATACCGGGCTTTTGTTACGGGATCTGGGCGATCATATGACTCACTTAGATATATAATATCATCTCTAGCTGGATGCCATCCTTCAAGGTAATTATTAACAACAGATTCTCGAATGATCAAAAACTTTTCTAGATCTTCAAAATATGCTCCTTAAATCGTTTGAGTATCATATCAACATCAATTTCAAGTTGGTAATCATCATCTTGTAACTGCTTCAATACATCTGATGGCTTGGCATGAGAGGCTTGAGCAACAGCATTGACAGTTTTCACTGGCTAGTTCTCAACCGGCTCCTTAAATGCAGTGGCCAGAGTTGAACAACTAATTTTTGACTGGCGTGATACCTTATCAAAACTACTTCTCTACTTCCCCATGCTTAATCATCCCTTGCTTAATCCCAGTTTGAACCACCTTGTATTTATCATTCTTCAAGGCTTCACGGTCTTGTTTTCTCCCATAAGTAGCAACAGTGGCGCGAACCAGACAGTTTGAATCGTTAACCAATTTGTCCAAATCTTGCGGGCGGGCTTTCCTTGCAACGGCAGCTCGAACCTTCGGCTCTTTATCGCCAACCAAGATATCCAAATCCTTATCTCTTCCGACTTCGGCTACTTTCTTGCGGACATTGGCGGATGGATCATGAACCAGAATGTCTAAATCCTTGTCGCGCTTACGCAATGCGACCTTTACCCTTACCTGGTAAATCTGATCGCTTACAAGCAAATCAAGATCCTGATCGTTGCCATGTTCTGCACGGTTGCAGTTTTGCTCAGCCTTGATCATTTCATTGCCATGTGAGTCAAAAATCTTGTCCTTCGGCCATTTCTGTGCGATTTGAATGAAGCGGACATATGCGTCCACAATCTGATTTAACTTTTCATCTGTCGGCTTCTCAGAGCCATTCCAGGAATCGAAGAAAATTTCCTTTAATTCATCTTTTTCCATAACTGTTTTCTCCATGCTTTAACATCACTGTGCTTGGGTAACTTTGGGTGTTTCCCATTCCCGTTTGTATTTGCGGATTGTTGAGACTGTTAATCCCATTTCTTCAGCAACCTCGACTAGGCTTCTTCCAGATAGATAACTATCTTTTGCTCGATTTACGCGGTCCATGTAAGCATCGTGCTGCTTGGCCCGGTCAAAGAGCCGGATGTGGCGATCAATCCAGCTAGATGCCTCTTCCCTAGTTTCAATCTCTGGTGGTTCTTCTTCCAATTCTTCAGCAATTGTCTTAATGAAGTCGAGTTGTTTCTCTGTTGGAGTTGTGTCTTTCTCCTCTTTGCTTCGGGACTTCTCAAGAGGTGGCAGATCTAGCATCCGATCTGGATGAGTGAGGCTGACCACCTTAGTTGGTCTAGAAAGTTGGTAGTCTTCTTCAATTGGGTGATCATAAACATCATCTCGGTAGCCCATGTAGCCCTTGATGTACTTGCTGACGCGGGCATCAAACTGCAGGACATCCCCCTCCATCGGGTTTGCAGCTTCAAAGCCGCGCGTAAAGTTAAACCACAAATGGTCAGTCACGACTTGCCCATGTTCATCTTTGATATCTAGTAGCAGGACGGTTAAGACGCTCCCCCGGTACCCGTCTTTCCATCCTGTTTTTTCAAAAGTACCTGTAAAAGTGTGTCTAGCGTTCGAGCCGATTTTTCTAAGTTTAGTACGCAATAATTTCACCTTGCTTTCCTTTGCTACTTGTTTCATGTTGAGTGTACACTAGAAAAATCTATTTGAAAAATTGCAAGTAAATAAGTATGGACTTAGTCATACCAAGGCTTTTACAGGTTAATGAAAGCGTAAGAGTGTTGTCGTTTCTAGGTGCAAATGACTTGTTTTCCGGGAAAAACTTTTTTGATAAATTTTGGCCTTTCGCAAGGTATGAAAACATATTAATCTCGAATCAGGACATAACAAAAGAGCCTTTTTACGCCGTGCTCAGGGCAAATAAAAAAGCGGTTAGCTAGGCTAATCGCTTATTTTGGCCAAAGTTCCAAGATCAGGCTTGCCCAACCCGGAGCATTGGCTAACAAATCTTTTACTTTCTGCATACTAGAATTATCGTTCAGGTATGCAATTCCTTTTGGTGTGATTTTAGCTTCAGCAACTTTATAACTATCCAAATTTAGGGTTTTTACCGGAATAATTCCGGTGATGTAGCCTTCTTTTGCAGCATTTAACAAAATATATTTCCAATATTCTTTATTAAAATTACTACCAAGCTCGTCTAGGCCAGCTTGGGTCATTACTTTGCCTTGCTTAAGCAAACTATAGAGCTTAGTGAGCAACTTGAACAAAATTACAAAATAGTCATCATTTGCCATGGCTGCCTCCATTACGGTCCAACGCTTACTGGCCATTCTTTCATTTTCCGAGTTTCTTCGACTAGTCTTTTAAAAAAGTATTCATCCTCTTCTGGCGTCAACGGCTCTACACCTGGAGGCAGCATTTCGGAGGCGGTATGAGCGCAATCGGTGATAGGTTCTTCAGACCCCTTTAGAGCCTTTTGAACTAATTCCTCTACTAAAGCTTTTCGCATGTTGCACCCAGCTTTCTAAGATAATCTGTAGCTTTTTGATACGATTTTAATACACCTAAATTATAATATTTCTTCACTGTGTAATCAAATAAATTGCGTGAAACCGGACTATTTGGGGGAGTATATTTGTAAACTTCTCCACTGTGTGTAACAACGATACCAAACTTGTAGCCCCTATAACCAGCAGCACTGTAATCTGAGCCGGTTGGCATAACATTTGTGGGGTGATTGTGTATTCCTATTATTGTGCCTCGGCTATATTCCGTGATTATTTCTTTCGTAATTTCCGCAGGTACCCTATCGCCTTTACTATAAGCCACGTTTAGGGTGTTCCCCTTTTCATCTAGAATATAGCTATTTTCACCATCAGTTCCTTGTCTGTGGGTTAACATAGCAACGGCTTTCCTATATAAAATATCGTTCAACTTTCTGTCATTGCTTATCTTTTGGAACTTATCTTTAAAGGGCTTTGAACGAATATATCTCATATTAACCCTATTTGTTCCGATCCTTTCGCCGTTTACCGTGCTAGACTCTTTTATTACTGCATTAGTCCGCTTAGCCCAGTCAGAATAAGACATATTCCCGATAATTTTTCCCTTGCCCGTAATCGGGTCTCTAGACCAGCGGGAATCAATCTCGGGAAGATCTTCACGGTATGGAATAGTAGTACAACGGCAGTAAGGGTGAATCAGCGGAAAGACTTAGACTGATGATGAATTACATAATTTGGTCCATGTTAAGTAAATACAGAAAATAAAAGAGGTAGCGATGCTACCTCATAAAATTATTCGTATCTAATCTTTGGATGATCTAACAGCTCATCCAATTCCTCCAGAATCTCTTTCCGTAAATCTTCAATTTTCCACTTCAACTTTTGCCAGCCAGGCTTATGACAGGCCTGGTCAAAGTAAACTTCTGCCTCGGCATCATTAATGAAATGCAAAGCTGACATCAAGTCCTTTTTAGCCCCAATTCCATAGGTACAGCACTTAGCAAGCCGATAGTCGATATCCGACCGGATGTCGTCATCTTTGTCCTCTTCTAGATTCTGTCCGGCCATCATGTAGTACTTGAAGGCGATCCGCGGATTCTTTTTGACAAAATCGCCGTAGTAGTAAGCATCCCCGACCTTATATAAGGCGTTAGCATTCCCGCCAAGTGCCGCTTCAGAGTAGCAGTAAAATGCCTGCTCGGGATCCTTCTCACCGGTTCTGCCGTACTCATAGATGTAACCCAAATTGCACAAGGCTTGGTCGTTGCCTAATTCAGCTGCTTGCTCATAATAGCGCTTCGCCTTTTCAAAGTCGCCATTTCCGTATGCCTCTGCCCCTTTATCTAGCAAGGCATCGCTCTCTGAGTAGTCGCTACGCTCATCCATTTCCTTCACCTTTCTCTCTTAAAAATCTACTGCATCCCAGCATACAAGACTCTCGCCAAATTTTCACTGGTCCGCTCCACATTTTCCCGGCCGTGGGCCAGGACTTCTTTGATATCGACCGCTTGGCTAATCGTGCCAAAAATTGCGGTGAACCCAGCATCATACAGGCTGTCAATCCCGTCACCCAGACTGCCGCCAATCGCGAAAACGGGCTTGCCAGCAGCTTTAGCAACCTGGGCCACAGCAAATGGCGTCTTGCCAAACTTGGTCTGGAAGTCGATTTTACCTTCACCGGTAATGACGTAGTCGGCGGCAGCGATCTTGTCCTTCAAGCCGTTTTCTTCAATAACCAGCTCAGCACCTTTTCTAAACTGACAGTTGGTAAAGGCTAAAAGCCCAGCGCCAATCCCGCCAGCGGCTCCCGCACCTGGCTCCTCTTCAACCTCTTTATCCAAGTCCTTTTTGATTACATAAGCATAATTATGTAAAGCCTTATCCAATACTTTTACATCTGCCTGACTTCCCCCTTTTTGTGGCCCAAAGACAGCTGAGGCGCCATTTTTACCGGTTAATGGGTTAGTCACGTCGCTAGCAACAACAAACTTAACCTCTTTTAGCCGGGGATCTAGGTACGTCACATCAATTTTGGCTAGCTTCGCTAAAGCTGCCCCTCCTAAAGGCAATTCTTGACCTTCTTGGTCTAAAAATCTAGCCCCCAGCGCTTGGAAGATCCCAGCCCCGCCATCGTTGGTGCCGGAGCCGCCCAAACCAATGATAATCCGCTTGGCGCCTAGGTCCATGGCTTCTTTGATTTGCTCTCCGGTCCCATAACTGGAAGTAATTAGTGGATCTCTTTCTTCTTCACTCAGGATAGCGAGGCCACTGGCTTCCGCCGTTTCGATCACCGCGGTATTTCCATCATCGACCAAGCCAAAGTGGGCCTCAATCTTCTTCTTACCAGTTGGCCCCATAACGGTACCCTTAACCAGTCTGCCGCCTTTGGCCGCAACCAGAGCAACCACCGTGCCTTCGCCGCCGTCAGCCATGGGTGCAGGGACCGTTTCTGCACCAGGGAAGCCTTTTTTAATGCCAGCGGCAATCGCTTGGCAGGCTTCACTTGCCGTCATGCATTCCTTAAACGAATCCGCCGCAATCACAAATTTCTTTTTCAAACTATTCCATCTTCTATCTGTTTATTGGATATCATCCAAAACCGTTATTAATTACCAACTCTATTTTACCAAATGTAGCTGAAATCGAATTCAAAAATTCTGAATTTCGAACTTGCATTCGTTTGTTTTTTTCGTTATTCTTGACTTAGCAACTGACGTTCGTTAAGGAGGCCTCCATGGACAATAACCACTACCTCAAGCTGATCCAGCAAGAACTGGACGGCATGCCCGACTTTGTCAAAGAATACCACTTATACACCCGCCACTCCCTGGCGACCAGCTACCAGTATCTGACGGAGATCCGCCGCTTTTTTACCTGGCTGATCGCTGAAGGCTTAACTACAGCGAAAAGTAATGCTGACCTTCAACCAGCTGACCTAGAAAAACTAAACCGCGGCGAAATTATGCTCTATATCGACTACCTGGAGCATACCAAAAACGCGCAAGGCCGCCTAAACTCCCCGACCACCGTCAACCGGTCGATCAATGCCCTGCGTTCTCTTTACAAATTCCTAACCATCACCTCAGAAGACAAGAATGGCCAGCCATATTTTGAGCGCAACGTCATGCTTAAGATCTCCTCTCTCCCCTACGCCCAAACCCTCAACTACCGGGCTAATTCTCTTCGGGCTCACATGTATACTGGCGACCTAAAGTACCAATTCCTCGACTTTTTGGACCATGAATATTCTAAAAAGATCCCCGGCAGGGCTCTGGCTTCTTTCCGGCAAAACAAGGAGCGTGATATGGCCATCATTACCCTGATCCTGGGTACCGGGGTCCGGGTGTCTGAATGTGCCAGCGTTGACCTGAAGAATCTCAACTTAAAAGATGCTACGCTCGACGTGATCCGCAAGGGCGGGCAGAGGGATTCGGTACCGATCGCGGACTGGACGCTGCCCTATCTCAAAAGCTACCTGGATGTCCGCCAAGATCGCTATCATGCATCTGAAAATGACAAAGCCCTTTTTCTCACCAACTACCACCACCAGGTCAAACGGATGACCAGCAACGCTATCGAGAAGATGGTGCTGAAATATTCCACCGCCTTTGGCCATCCGCTAACCCCGCACAAGCTTCGCCACACTGTAGCGTCTGAGCTCTACCAGGCAACTAAGGACCAGGTCATGGTGGCTCAGCAACTGGGGCAAAAAGGTACCACTGCCACTGACCTCTACACCCACGTGGACCAGGCTGTCCAAAGAGAAGCCCTCAATGCCAGTGCCAAGAGGCAAAAAGACGCATCCCCTGATGAATAGGGATGCGTCTTTTTCAGTATCTGAGTTAATTGTTATGTTGTTAGGATAATTACCGTAATTACCGTAAATATTACTTGTGCCGGTAAACCAGCTTGCCGCTGACAAAAGTCATGGCCGTCATGCCGTAAACTTCGTTGCCGGTAAATGGCGTATTAACGGCCTTTGACAGGTAATCAGCTTCTTCGATCACTTCTGGGTGGTCTAGGTCCAGAACTGCCAGGTCAGCCTGCTTGCCCGGTGCAATTACGCCGGCGTCCAAGCCAAAGAGCTGAGCAGGGTTGTAGCTCATCAAGTCTAAAAGCTGAGCCAATTCCATTTCCCCGTTCTTAACCAGAGCCGTGTACATGCAGGCAAAGGCAGTTTCGTTGCCGATGATGCCAAAGGCGGCCTTTCTCATGTCGCCAGCCTTTTCTTCCCGGCTGTGCGGAGCGTGGTCAGTAGCAACTAAGTCAATGGTTCCGTCCAGCAGACCTTCGATCACTGCGTATTGGTCTTCCTTTGACCGCAAAGGTGGGTTCATCTTGTAGTAGCCATCATTGCCGTCAATGTCCTCTTCGCTGAGCAGAACATGGTGCGGAGCTGCTTCGGCAGTCACGTTGATCCCGTATTCCTTGGCCAGGCGCACCAGTTCGACGCTTTCCTTCGTGGACACGTGGCAAACGTGGTAGTGCACGCCAGTGGCCTTAGCTAGCATGATGTCCCGGGCTAACTGCGCTGATTCACTGACGCCTAAGATGCCAGGCAGGCCAAGCTCGTCAGCCTTTTTGCCCGCATTCATCACGCCGTGGTGGTAGAGTGAATCGTCTTGGACGTGTTCGCAGATGGCTAAGCCTGCCTTAGCAGCCTTAGCCATGGCTTCGTACATGACGCCTGCACTTTGGACGCCGTGACCGTCGTTGCTGAAGGCAAAGGCGCCAGCGTCTTTCAAGGCATCCATGTCGACCACTTCATCGCTGGTTTCATCCTTGGTAATAGCTGCGTATTGGTAAAGATGGACGCAAGAGTTAGCTTCGTTTAATTCAACTTGCTTCTTAAAAGTCTCGACGTCATCTGGCACTGGGTTCAGGTTAGGCATGGTGCAGACCGTGGTAAAACCGCCGCGTGCAGCTGCCTTTGACCCAGTTTCGATGGTTTCCTTGTAGGTAAAGCCAGGTTCTCTGTAGTGTTCGTGAATGTCCACTAAGCCAGGAGCGACAAGCTTGCCTTCCAGGTCAAAAATTTCGGCGTCAGGGGCGATTTTTTCCAAATCAGTCCCCAGTGCTTGAATCTTGTCACCGTTAATCAGGACGTCTTCTTTGACCAGTTCACCATCTTGGTAAACCAGTCCGTTCTTTAAAATCGTTGCCATTATTCAAGACCTGCCAGTTTCCGGCCGCGCAAAACAGCTTCGATCATGGCCATTCTGACGAAGACGCCGTTTTCCATTTGCACTGCGTAGCGTGACTTAGGTGCTTCGACCAGTTCGCCGTCCCATTCAACGCCGCGGTTGATTGGGCCTGGGTGCATGATGATGGCATCGTCTTTGAGCATGTCGTATCTGCGTTGGTTCAAGCCGTAAGCTTCGTTGTAGGTATGTGCGTCAAAAAGTTCTTCAGTCTTAGCTTCAGCGCCGTTGTGGCGTTCGTGTTGCACCCGGAGCAACATCAAGACGTCGAGTTCTGGAATCATGTCGTCGATGTTCTTCACGTAAGTGCCGTACTTGCTGAATTCAGCTTCGTCGTACCAGTATTCTGGGCCTGAGAAGTAAACTTCCGCGCCCAAGGTGTTCAAGATTTCCATGTTGGAGCGGGCAACCCGGGAGTTGGTCAAGTCACCAACGATCATGATCTTGAGGCCGTCAAAGTGACCAAATTCGTTGTAGATGGTCATCATGTCCAGCATAGATTGAGATGGGTGTTGACCAGAACCGTCACCGGCGTTAACCAGACCCATCTTAAGGTGTTGACCTTCTTGTGGGTGGATGATTTCGTTGTAGTAGCCGTCTTGTGGGTGGCGGATCACGCTCAGTTCGATGCCCAGGCTGGCCATGGTCAATTCAGTGTCGTAGAGGTTTTCACCCTTGTTGACAGAAGAGTGGGATGGGTCAAAAGGAATTACCGTCAAGCCCAAGCGCCTTTCAGCAACTTCAAAACTAGTGTGAGTTCTAGTTGAGTTTTCAAAGAACATATTGGTGCAAAACAGTGGCCGGCTCAAGGTTGGCACTTGACCGCCATTTTTGAAGTATTGAGCTCTTTGGAGTAAGTGCAATACGTCGTCAGCTGACAATTGTTCAACGCTGACAAAGTAAGGAAGGCGAAGCAAGTTGTCTTGCTTTTCAGTATTTACGGTAACTTGATTTTGAGTAACGGTGTTCATTATTTGGATATTCCTTTCAAAATTAACTCAAACAAAAAGACCACTTAAACACTTAGCCTCCCGTGTCTAAAATGGTCTCTCAAAAGCAGTAATTTTGAACTTGGCTTATCCCAAAAGTATCCGGACTATTGCTAGCAAGTTCTAATTTATGTCTGTAATTTGAGTCGCCTTTTCAGCCTCACGGGACTAAATTTAAAGGTTCTTCAGATGTTTCCTTAACTATAAAGGCTTTTTGCTCTTAAGTCAAGAGCTTTTAAAATTTTCTTTTACTTTTGGCAAATTCGGGTAAATTCGAAATCACTTTCAGGATTTTGCGTTATAATTAGCACAAAGGAAAGTAAGGAATAAATTATCAAAAGAATAGGAATGTGCTTTTTCAGAAAAATAGGAGGTTAAACATGAAGTTTACCAAATTATTGAAGTCCCGCAAGTCAGTCCGCACCTACACCGGTGAAAAGGCTACTGAAAAACAAATGAAGAAGATCATCAAGGCGGCAGAGCTCTCCCCAATCGCCATGGGCGAATATGAAAACTACCACTTGACGATTGTTAACGATCCTAAAGTCTTAAAGGAGATCGATCAAGAAGCCGCTATGATGTTCGGTGACCTCAACTCTCACCCACTCTACGGCGTGCCAACCTTTATCCTGGTCTCAGGCAAGAAGGATGGCAAGATGGCTTATGCCAGTGCCGGCGTGATCACCCACAACATGGTCTTAGCTGCTGAAAACCAAGACTTGGGTGCTTGCTACCTGTACGGGGCAACGGCGGCTTTGGCTAGTCACCCAGAAACGGTGGAAAAGTTGGACCTGCCAGAAGGTTTCATCCCAATCGCGGGCGTGGGCGTTGGCCAAACTGAAGAAGAAATTGAAAAGCGCGATGTTGACACCGACCGTATCGGAGTTAACGAAATCTAGTTTAAAAAAGCTGACCACTTGGTCAGCTTTTTCTTTCTCTATTTATTTGTTTCTCTATTTCTTTTATTACATCTTTGCTGCCCGGTTGTAGTAAACCAGGTGCTGCATCTGAGTCAGCGGATCAACGATAATCTTGCTGACAGAGCAGTTGTCTGGCTCCAGGATCTCTTGCCCCTGCCCTTTGACGGCATTAATGGCAAAAGACCGCACTGTAAAGCCGTGGGTTACAACGCCAATCTTTCCTTCTGGGTACTTTTTAGAAATTTCTGCCACAAAGTCGCGGCAGCGGGCTTCTACATGGGCAAAGCTTTCGGCATTGGGCGCAGCTTGTACATAATCCTCAGTCACGTCATTGACTAAATCAGAAAAGTATTGCGGATATTCAGCCATTAATTTGGCATTTTCCTGCCCGTCCCAATCCCCGTAAGAGATTTCAAGCAGCCGGTCATCAATTTCTACCGGCAGCTGGCTTTTTTCATTTAAGATTTCAGCCGTTTGCTTGGTTCTGACCAGTGGCGACACAAAAAGGCGGTCCAGCTGGCTGAAGTCAAAGTGGTCGGCTAGTTCTCTAGCTTGCTCCTTGCCAAGGTCAGTTAGATAGGTGTTGGGCGTGTTAATGGTGCCCTGCTTGAGGCCAGCTTTGTTGGCGGCGGTTTGCCCGTGGCGGACGAAGAAGAATGTAGTCATTTTGATCTTTCCTTTTTACATTAAAATCTTTTGATAAGAAATATTATACCAAAATTAAATTGGGGTTGACATTTCTAATGTGCGCTTTATAATAAAATTAATCACACGAAAGGAGCGAAAGAACATGTTGAATATTAGTTTACAGTTGAATCATGCATTTGTTCTCTCCTCCTCCCAGTCTTCATCTTAAGAAGGCTGCATTTTGTGACGGCCTTACATTTAACAGCAGCAGTGAGGCCAACAGCAACTCCAACATAACATTTGTATGGCAACAGGCACTCACGACTCTTGAGTGCCTGTTGTTTTTTTCAGAAAGGATTTAACCCCAATGACATATTATAACTTTGCGGCGGGTCCAGCCATGTTGCCCGTAGAAGTAATTGCTCAGATTAAAGAAGACTTGCCTGTTTACAAGAACAGCGGCATGAGCGTGATGGAAATTTCTCACCGCTCCAAGCTCTACCAAGACCTCTACGAAGAAACCAAGGCTGACATGCTGGAGCTCATGAACCTTGACCCTGCAAAGTATGACGTCCTCTTCTTAACTGGCGGGGCAACCCAGCAGTTCACCACGATTCCTTTGAACATCGCCAGAAAGTACCGCCGCATCGCCCTGGTCGACAGTGGTCACTGGGCTCAGCGTGCTGGCGAAGACGCACAAAAGCTGCCGAACATGGAAGTTGACACCGTGGCAACCGCCAAGGACAACAACTACACGGCGGTGCCAGAGATTCCAACTGTATACGACAAGGATTACGACTACGTCCATATTACGACCAACAACACCATCATGGGGACGGCTTATAGAGACGACCAGGTGCCAGACCTAGACCTGCCCCTGGTCGCCGACATGAGCTCAAACTTCCTGGGACAGGTCTACGACTTTAACAAGTTTGACCTGATCTACGCCGGTGCCCAGAAGAACCTGGCCCCTGCCGGCTTGACCGTCTTGATTATTAAAAAGGACCTCCTAGTCAAGCACGACGATCTGCCTGGCTACTTCGACTTTGCGACCGAAGCGGCTAAAAAGTCTGCCTTGAACACCCCACCTGTTTTCCAAGTTTACGTAGCAGGTCTGGCCCTCAAGTGGCTGAAAAAGCAAGGCGGCGTTGCCGGGATCGCCAAGGTCAACCAGGAAAAGGCGGACTTGCTCTATCACACCTTAGCCGAAACCAAGCTTTTTGAAAGCAAGGTGGATCCAGACAGCCGGTCAATCATGAACGTGCCATTTGTGACCGGCAATCCAGACCTTGATGCAGAGTTTGTCAAGGAAGCTGAAGCTCATCACCTTTTGAATCTCAAGGGCCACCGCCTGGTTGGCGGGATGCGGGCAAGTATCTACAACGCCATGCCGCTTGAAGGCGTTCAGGCCTTGTGCGACTTCATCAAGGATTTTGATGCCAAGCATTAATTGATCATTTACCAATAAGACTTAGATAGATTTTTTACTAAAAATAATATACAAAAAACAAACAGAAAACGAGGATTAGAACATGTACCAAATTAAGACTTACAACGCCATTGCCAAGCAAGGTTTAGCCGAATTCGGCGACAATTACCGCATCAACCAAACTGACGAAGCTGACGCCTACCTGATTAGATCAGTCGACCTCCACGACCATGAATTTCCAAAGGCCCTGAAGGCCATCGCTCGCTGCGGCGCCGGCTTTAACAACATCCCCTTGGACAAGGCCCTAGAAAACGGGACCGTTGTCTTCAATACTCCCGGCGGCAACGCCAATGCCGTTAAGGAACTGGTTATTGCGACCATGATCATTGCCAGCCGGAACATTATTGCTGCGGCTAACTGGTCAGCCCAAGCCGCTCCAGGCGCCGACATTACCTTGAGAACAGAAAAGGAAAAGACCAGCTTCAACGGGACGGAACTCTTGGGCAAGACGGTTGCGGTTATCGGCTTAGGTCACGTTGGCTCCCTCGTTGCCAACGCCTGCCTGGATCTGGGGATGAAAGTTGTGGGCTATGACCCATACCTCACCGTTGACGCTGCCTGGAGACTGTCAGACAAGATCAAGCGGGCTGATAGCATCGCTGACGCGGTAAAGGACGCTGACTTTGTGACCGTCCACGTGCCAAAGAACGAAGAAACCACTGGCTTGATTGCTGACGCTAAGATCGCTCAAATGAAGCCAAGCACGATTTTGCTGAACTACTCACGCTTGGGCATCGTCGACAACAAGGCGGTTGTGGAAGCCTTGGATGAAGGACGCCTGGGCAAGTATTACACCGACTTCAGCGATGCCGTGATCTTGAACCGCGACGACGTGGTCATCATGCCCCACATCGGCGGGTCAACCATTGAAGCGGAAATCAACTGTGCCCGGATGGCCGCTAGAGAAACGATCGAATTTTTGGAAACGGGGAACATCAAGAACTCAGTCAACCTGCCTGACGTTCAAGCTCCCTTTGACAGCGACCATCGCATTACCCTGATCCACCAAAACATTCCAAACATGATCGGGCAGATCTCAACCTACTTGGCCGGCCAAGACATCAACATCGAAAACCTGGTCAACAAGGCTAAGGGCAAGTACGCCTACACCATGATCGACATCGATGAGATTGACCATGACAAGCAAAAAGAAGTAGTCGAGAACCTGGAAAAGATTCCAGCCGTGACCCGGGTCCGCTTTTTGAACCACAAGTAAATTTGGATTCTAAGAAAAAATCGCAAAGAAAAAGAAGCTCATTAGAGCTTCTTTTTTATTAGAATTCCAGCTGCTCTGAGTCGATCATCCAGGTAATCCCCAGAGATTTTTCGCCAAGATATGCGGCAACCACTGGGTCAAATTCATCCATTTCGTAAACTGCGTTTGGCAATTCCGCTTTGATGTCATTTAAAACGTCCTCGGCTTGCTTGGCGTCATTTGATTGGATGATCAAGATCCGCATCTTTTCTTCAGGGATGCCGCAGGTCTTCATCTTGTCGATGGATTCGCCTTCAATCTTCTTGACTGCCCGCTTCATGGACCGCACCTTGTCATAAGCCACGATGTCTGGCCCATCAAAGGTCAAAAGTGGCTTGATGTTCAAGATGGAGCCAATAAAGGCAGCAGCATTAGATAGACGACCGCCACGGCTCAAGTTATTTAAGTCGTCAACGACAAAGAGTTCATCGATCGTGTCTCGCACTTCTTCGACCTTGGCTACGATCTCTTCTGGGGTGTAAGTGCCTTTTTCAATCATTCTTGCCGCCGTCAAAACCTGGTAGCCCATCAGACGAATGGTGATCTTGGAGTCAATTGGGTACAGGTGGTAGTCAGGATTGCTTTGAGCGATGCCCATCAAGGTATTGTAGGAGCCAGAAATCCCGCTAGACAGGCAGATGTAGATGATGGCTTCGTAGCCTTCACCCTTTAAGCGGTCAAAAGTTGTGATCAAGTCGCCCATCTTTGGCTGAGAAGTGGATGGGAAGCCGGCCCCGTTACGCTGGGTTTCAAACAGCTTCTCGGAATCGATGTCGATCCCTTCTAAGTATTCCTTCCCGTCGATGTAGATGGGAATTGGTAAAACGTTAATGTTATATTTTTCAGTTTCTTCTTTAGACAGGTTAGCTGTACTATCAGTAACTAAAGCGATTTTCATTGCTAGTCCTTCCGTCTTTTATTGTCAATAAGAAAATTATAACATATGAGGCAAGAAGAAACTAATCAAAACTAAGGTTCTCTATACACGTATAGGAATGAGTGTGCGAAGGCAGTGGATTTCTAGACGCTTTCAGTAATTTTTGTTAAAATTATTCTTTAGACAATTATGCAAGTGAGGTGCTGCAAATGGCCTTTGACGGCTTATTTATTCATAGCTTATTAACAGATTTATCAGACCAGCTCATTGAGGGACGACTTTCCAAGATTTACCAGCCTTTTAATAGCGACCTGGTCTTAGTTTTTAGAAAAAAACGCAAGAACCAGCAACTTCTGATTTCGGCAAATCCGGAATATCCCCGCCTCTACCTCACCAAAGAATCCTTTTCAAACCCAGACGTGGCGCCTTTGTTTGTGATGGTGCTGAGAAAATACTTGGAAGGATCTGTCTTAAAAGGGATCAGCCAAGTTGGCCTCTCCCGGATCGTCAACTTTTCTTTTTCTAACCGAAATGAACTGGGGGATGAAATGGACCTGGTTTTGTCGGTTGAACTGATGGGGCGGCACTCCAACGTCATCCTCTATGACGCCGGCAGCGGCAAGATCATTGACCTCTTAAAGCGGATCAACCCCGACGAAAACCGGGCAAGATTGCTTTTGCCTAAGGCCAAGTATGAACTGCCGCCGCTGACGCCGGGCATCAATGGTTTTACCTTGACGGAAAAGGAATTTGACCAGCTCAAGGAAAAGTATCCAGAACCAGCTGCTTTTGCCAAGGAAATGGATGGTTTGGACGGGGATGACCGGAAGGAACTGACTGGCTACCTGGAGGACGACTATTCTTATGAGTCTTTCAAGACTTTTTACAGCCATTTTGACCGGCCTAAGGCTTACGTGCTGCTCACGCCCAAGCACAAGCGGCGGATCTATACCTACCTCCCCTACCACCTGGACATGACCCTGGAGAGCTCTGACAGCGACTTAAACAAGGCTCTAGATGACTTTTATTCCTACCAGGCTAACCGAGACTGGGTCAAGCAGCGGTCCCAGCAGGTTGAGCGCGTGGTTAAAAATGAGACCAAAAAGCTGTCGAAAAAGCTGAAGAAGCTGGAAAAACAGTTAGACAGCGCCGAAAATTCGGAAGACCTCAGAATCAGCGGTGAACTCCTGACAGCCTACCTCAACCAAGTTAAGCCAGGGATGGAAAAGATCGACCTGCCTAACTACTATGAAGAAAACAAGCCGATGACCATCAAACTGGATCCTGCGCTTTCGCCTCAAAGAAACGCTCAAAAGTACTTCAAGCGCTACAAGAAGATGCGGGATTCAATCAAGCACGTCAACGAGCAGATCGAGATTACGGAAGCAACCTTGCACTACCTGGATTCGGTGCAAACCGAAATTGACAATGCCGAGCCAGAAGACGTTGAAGCTATCAAGGAAGAATTGATCGCCCAAGGTTACCTGAAGCCAGAGCAAAAGCGGCGCAGACGTCCGAAATTGACCGAAAAGAGTCTGCACAAGTTCAAGCTGACCTCCGGCAAGACGGTTTTGGTTGGGAAAAACAACCTGCAAAACGACTGGCTGACCTTGAAGAAGGCGGACAAGAACTACTACTGGTTCCATGTTAAAAATATTCCAGGTTCTCACTGCATTTTGGAAGATCCTAATCCAACAGAGAGTGACATCCAAGAAGCAGCTGAGATCGCAGCCTACTTCTCTAAAGCCAAGAACTCAGCCCATGTGCCAGTTGACTACATTCAAGTCAAGCGGATCAAAAAGCCTAACGGCGCCAAGCCTGGCTTTGTCATCTACACTGGCCAAAAGTCGATTGAGGTGACGCCAGAAGCCGAGGAGATTATGGCGAAAAAGGCTAAGTAGGCTGTTAGCGGATTTCCGCGTACTTTTACAATCAGAGATATGTATGCAAAAAAGAGTAAGCAACTCATTTGAGTGCTTACCCTTTTTGCTTGGTTACTTCACTTTAACTGACTTGATCTTTGACCAGGCAGCGTAGTATGTCTTGTTTGAAACTTTCTTAAAAGTCCGAACTTGAACATAGTACTTCTTCTTAGACTTCAACTTCTTAGCTGAGTACTTAAGAGACTTAACGTTGTGGGCTTTCGCGGTGTTGAGGTTCTTCTTGTAAGTGTAACGAACTTGATAACCACTTGCCCCCTTTGCCTTCTTCCAAGTTACGACAAAGGACTTTTTGCCGGACTTTAGCTTAAGAATAAAAGTTGGTGCTACAGAAATCTTTTTAGACTTCTTAGTCTTTACTTTCTTAGATTTTGGTTTGGTTGCCTTAGGCTTCTTACCTGGCTTAGTACTCTTGGAACTCGACTTTGTTACCTTGACAGCTAAGTTGATAGTAATTGATTCATACTTAGAACTATCGGGGTTGTAGATTGCCTTATAAGCTTGTGTACCGATGGTCTTAAGAACTGTATTCCCGTTCACCCACTTGTATCCTGCTGGAAGTTTAAGACTGGATAATTTAGCCCCTGACTTAGCATTCAAAGTCTTCACTGTAGGAGGAACTGGCTTAGCCTTTGCAACAGTAACAGTAATCTTGATATTCTTTACCGCATTGTACTTAGAAGAATCTGGATCATACGTTGCAATGTAGGTAGCCTGACCGACCTTGTCCAAGGTAGCATTAGGATTGTCCCACTTGAAACCAGATGGCAATGACACGCTAGAAAGTCTAGTGCCGTATGTACCTTTCAACCCAGTTGGAGTGGTGTAACTTGTGTTGGCTTTAGCTACGTCAACAGTGATCTTGATATTCTTTACCGCATTGTACTTAGAAGAATCTGGATCATACGTTGCAGTGTAGGTAGCTTGACCAACCTTGTCCAAAGTTGTGTCAGGATTGTCCCACTTGAAACCAGATGGCAATGAGATGCTGGAAAGCTTAGATCCATAAGTACTTTTCAAACCGCTAGGAGTTTTATAGTTTGGTGTAGACTTTTCAACTACTACGGACACTTTCTTAGTAGTGGTTGCACCATCTTTGTCAGTTACCGAGAATACAACACTATAATTCCCTGGTTTTTCAGTATTAACGTCACTACTATCAATTTTAATTTTTGATGTTAAGTCGCCGTCTTCTTTATCTGTTGCTGAAGCGTAATCTTTAAAATTAATCTTATCACCAACATGCACCTTAATATCACTAGATTTGATAACTGGCTTTGCATCAGTTTTACCATCTTTTCCAGTAACATATTGTTCTGATGGAATATTATATTCAATAGTGTTCCCAAAGACAGTTACAAACTTCAAGGTTAATTTGTCAGCATCACCGACATCGAGGTCCTTAATGACAAACTTACCATTTTCTAGTGGTGTAATCTTATGATCGTTTAAATATGCATCTGCTATGTTTGCATATACGCCTTTTAGGTTAAGCTTCCCATCAATAATTTTTACAGGAGTACCATCAGTGATTTGGTAGGGAATATTCTCAACCGGGTAAGTTTGAGCGATAAAATTACTAATGCTAGTGTTTCCTGACAAAATAACCTGTCCGTTGGATAAGTTACTGAACCAATATCCACCAATTGTCATATTTAAGAAGTAAAGACTATCAGCAGAAACCGAATTAGCATACAACCCACCTAATACGTAGATTTTTCCAGATACTTTTACATTGTTAAAATGGACTATTGCATTTGGAGCAATGTAAACATCGCCATCAATGGAAGTATTAGAAACCGTCTCATTTTTTGTGTAGATTGTTACACCTTTAAGATCAGGAATATTGTCATATGATGGATCGGAGTAAACAAACAAGGAGCAGTCATTTGGAATTTCACCAAAGCCAATATTACCAAGATCATCAATAATATCAGATACCGATATGCTATATTTCCCGTTTGCAAAAGAATCATCTACCTTTAAGTCTCCCTCAAAGGTATTTGCGTCCTTTTTGGTCATATGGACATATTTGAAATTTGATCCATTTAGCAACTGAAGCGTTAGTTCTTTGGTACCAGTTTGATCACTTACTTTTGCTGCAAAATGAACCGTATCACCAGGTTTTGCTTCTTTTTTATTTATGGTTATTGACTCAACCTTTGGTCCCTCATGGTCATCTGTTCCACCAGTGATATTTAAATTTCCAAAATCTCCGACACCATAGCCAATATTACCAAGGTCATCAGTAACGTCAGATACCGATATGTTATATTCCCCGTTCGCGAAAGAATCGTCTACTTTTAAGTCTCCCTCAAAGGTATTTGCGTCCTTTTTGGTCATATGGACATATTTGAAATTTGATCCATTTAGCAACTGAAGCGTTAGTTCTTTGGTACCAGTTTGATCACTTACTTTTGCTGCAAAATGAACCGTATCACCAGGTTTTGCTTCTTTTTTATTTATGGTTATTGACTCAACCTTTGGTCCCTCATGGTCATCTGTTCCACCAGTGATATTTAAATTTCCAAAATCTCCAACACCAAAGCCAATATTACCAAGGTCATCAGTAACGTCAGATACCGATATATTATATTTCCCATTCGCGAAAGAATCGTCTACTTTTAGGTCTCCCTCAAAGGTATTTGCGTCCTTTTTGGTCATATGGATATATTTGAAATTTGATCCATTTAGCAACTGAAGCGTTAGTTCTTTGGTACCAGTTTGATCACTTACTTTTGCTACAAAATGAACCGTATCACCAGGTTTTGCTTCTTTTTTATCTGTGGTTATCGATTCAACCTTCGGCCCCTCATGATCATCCGTAGCTTGAACTTTATTTACTGAGACGCCAAATAATCCGGCGGACATCAAGGCAATTGATGCAAGCCGAATTACTCGCTTATTTTTTCTCTTCATCTTTCTATTTCCTTACTTTTACTCTTTTCTTCCTAACACATATTTATTACATCATCTACTAGTTCTTGAAGCTGTGAACTGGAGCAGGAATCCGGCCGCCGCGGTTAATCATAGCCGCACTTGATTCCTTGTGTACTGGCATGATTGGGGCGTAACCAAAGAGGCCACCGAATTCGATGGAGTCGCCCACGTCCTTGCCTGGCACTGGGATGACCCGGACGGCAGTCGTCTTGTTGTTGATCATCCCGATGGCTGCTTCGTCAGCAATCATACCACTGATGGTTTCAGCCGGCGTATCGCCAGGAACAGCGATCATGTCCAAACCGACTGAGCAAACAGCAGTCATGGCTTCCAGCTTGTCAACGGTCAAGATGCCCTTTTCTGCTGCGGCAATCATGCCGGCATCTTCTGATTCAGGGATAAAGGCACCTGACAAACCGCCAACATGGGAGCAAGCCATGATCCCGCCCTTTTTAACGGCGTCGTTGAGCATGGCTAAAGCTGCAGTCGTCCCGTGGGTCCCAACGCTTTCCAAGCCAATTTCTTCCAAGATGTTGGCCACAGAGTCGCCTTGAGCTGGGGTTGGGGCCAAGGACAAGTCGACAATCCCGAAGTCAACGCCAAGCCGCTTAGAAGCTTCTTGCCCAACCAGTTGCCCCATTCGGGTAACCTTAAAGGCGGTCTGCTTGATGGTTTCGGCGACCACGTCCATGGATTCGCCCTTCACCTTTTCCAGCGCCTTCTTAACGACGCCTGGGCCAGAAACGCCGACGTTTAAGGCAACGTCTGCTTCGCCAACGCCATGGAAACCGCCCGCCATAAATGGGTTGTCTTCCACCGCGTTGCAGAAGATCACCAGGTTGCCGTTGTTAAGTGGATCAATTTTTTCGTTTTCGATAACGATTTGACCCATTTCCTTGACAGCATCCATGTTGATCCCACTCCGAGTTGAACCAACGTTAACGCTGGAGCAAACCCGTTCCGTAGCCTTCAAGGCTTCTGGAATAGATTTGATCAGCACCCGGTCGCCATTTTGGTAGCCCTTGTGGACCAAGGCAGAGAAACCGCCGATTAAGTCGATGCCGACCGCCTTAGCCGCCTTGTCCAGGGTAACCGCGTACTTGACATAGTCGCTGTCGCCAGAAGCAGCCGCAATCAAGGAAATTGGCGTTACCGTAATCCGCTTGTTGGCAATCGGAATCCCGTACTCAGTTTCCAGGTCCTTGGCCACCTTAACCAGGTTTTCAGCCTTCGTCGTGATCTTGTCGTAAATCTTTTGGCAAGCCTTGTCGCTGTCTGAATCAATACAATCAAGCAAGGAAATCCCCATCGTGGTCGTCCGCAGGTCGAGGTTTTCGTTGTCGATCATATTGACCGTTTCCATAATTCGCCGTAAGTCCATTATTCCAGGCCTCCGCTCAGTTCGTGCATGGCTGCGTACATCTTTTCGTTCCGGATGTTGATTTCAACGCCTAACTTTTTGCCCAGGTCCGTAAGTTCGTTGCTTAAAGCCGTGAAGTCGGCGTCATCTGGCACGTCCACCACCATCATCATGGTGAAGTAGCCGTTCAAAATGGTTTGTGACAGGTCCAGGATGTTAATTTCCTTTTCTGCCAAAAAGCCGCTCACGCCAGCCACGATCCCAGTCTTGTCTTGGCCAACCGTTGTCAAAATCGCTCTCATTTGGAGCCCTCCTAGTAAAAAATCTCACTAATCAAAAACTAGTTTATTTAATTATCGGCACTTGATTAATCTTAAATAAGATAATCAGGCTTTTAATAATAAAAAGTTAATCTGACAAATTCAGTATACCATACTCTAAATTGGCTGAGTAGTCAGGGCCAAGGATTCTAAGACATCCAGGATCAATTGGACCGTTTCCAGACTAGAAAAGACTGGAATGTGAGTATTGAGCGCCTGGTCCTTGATCTTGATCGAGTCTTCTACCGCGGAATCTGACAGGTTGACCACATTGACCACCATCACGATCCGGTGGGATCTGATTCTTTCCAAAAGGTTTCTCGAACCTTCCTGGATCTTGGCGATGACGCCAGTGGTAATGCCGGCTTCGGCCAGAATATTGGCCGTCCCTTCCGTTGCCGTAATCTTGAAGCCTAAGCGAGCAAAGCGCTTGGCCAAATTAGCAACTTCATTCTTTTCCTCGTCAGAAACGGAGAAGAAGATGGTACCATAGCTTGGAATATGAAGGTCGCTGGCCTCATAGCCCTTGTAAAGAGCTTTAGCCAGCTGCTTGTCCCTGCCCATCACCGCGTCAAAGGACTTCATCTTGGAGTCGAAGGTGTTGTCAGAGCTGTAGTTAAGGTAAGAGAAAACCGGCATCTTGACATGGATCAGCTCATCAACTGGCCAAACCTCGTTTGGATAGCCTAAATCCTTGATCTGTTGCCCGGCCAATACCTTCACTGCATACTTGACCAGGTCCTTTTTCATCGACTTGGACAAGAAGGCCAGGTTGTGCCCAGCGTAGGTCTTAATCTGCAGGAGGTAGATCTCGTTATCTCTAATTAAGAAGTGCAGGTTAAAAATCCCCCGGATCTTGAAGGAGCGAATCAGCTTGATTGTTTCTTCTTTGAGCTTTTCACCCTGCTTTTTGGCCAGATATTGCGGGCCAAAAACAGCAATCGAGTCAGAAGCATGCGACCCCGATTGCTCCAGGTGCTCGACAATCCCCGGGATGGTCACGTCCGTGCCATCGGTGATGGCGGTGATTTCGTACTTGGTCCCCGTGATAAACTGCGAAATCGTGAAGTGGTCCACCTGGTTTTCCCGGTAGTACTTTTCTAAGGCTGGCAGGTCATAAACGACCGCGGCCTTTTGCTTGTTCTTTTGGTGGTAGCCCCCTACCAAAACGGGGTAGCCCACTTTTTCCGCAAAGCTTAAGACCGCCTGGTAGTCGCTGCTGGCCAGGTATGGCACCCTTTTAACATCAGAAACCTTGCTGGTATCCAGGTGACTGATTGGCAAAAGCTTGGAGATGTCATGCTGGCCAAAAATCTTCAGCCCGTGACTCATCAAAGGCACTCTTAAGGCCGAAACCTGTTTGCCTGAGAATTGGGTAACAACATCCGTAATCCTCTCTTCTTCGCAGATGGTGATGATGGAGTCCAGGTTGATCGGTTCAAAGTAGACCCGGTCGACTAAAGAATAGTCCATCGAGGCGGACTCGTCGTTGTTGGACAAAAGCACCGTCTCGTAGCCTTCTTCTTTTAAGGCTTCCAGGGCATGATAGAGCATGTAGTCAAATTCGCTGGTGACAGATACCTGAAAAGGCGGCATCCCCAAAACCAAAACTTTTTTCTTAGCCTGGTCCAGCTTGAGCTCGTTTTCCGTCCCGTAACCCTGGTAGTAGACCTTGACCTTGGGCTGGTAGACGCCAGCGCTGTTGTCAATGGCCAAAAAGCCTGGGTGAACCTGTTTCTCAGCTAAGAGCGGGAAGATGTCGTGAACGTCCATCTGGGTCAGTTTTGCCAGCAAGTCGCTGGAAAAGCCGCGGATCTTGGCCTTCATCAAGAGGTCATGGTCTAGCTCCTTGGCATGGGCAATATCATGAGCGATTTTTACCAGGTACTTCAGCTTTTGGAAGTAAACGGGGTGGATATTGAAGACGGCTGAAATTTTTTGATAGTCAATGTCTTCGCTTAATGCCGCCAGAAGCTGAATGAGGTGGAGCTCAGTTGGATGAGCCAAGTCATCCAGGATCTCCTCTTCGCTCTTGGATCGCTCTTTGATAAAAGCATTCCACATGACTTCCAGGTCGTTTGACGAAATCAGTGCCTTGAAAAAGGCACTCTCAAAGTTCCGCCCGATCCCGACGGCTTCCCCCGTGGACTGGGTTCTCTTGCCCAGTTGGTAGTGATTGTAGCCAGTTTTAGAGAAAGACCAGTAAGGAATCTTGATGCTGACGGCATCCCAAACTGGTTCAATCGCCGCACAGAGGTCAGTTGCTGGATCAGTGATCTCGTTTAAGTGGTAGCCAATCGCCACCTTGGCCAAGATGTAGCCGATTGAATACAGGCTGGTTTTTTGGTCAAAAATCGCCGTCTTGGTGATTCTCGCCTTAACCGCCAAGACCTTTCGGTGCATCTGCGCTTCGTGGTGGGAAATGGCAAAGTGCACGCTTAAAAAGCCGACCAGCTTGAGTGCTTCAGCAATCTGCCGGCAATCTTTGCGCAGGACCTGCATCTGGTCGTTGTTAACAGTTAACAGCGGCTTGATCAAAACCGAATCGCCGGAATCAATCCCGACTGGCTCTAAGGAGCCAGTGGCGCCGACAAAAGCGATGTTGCCCGCTTCGTCGCGAATCAAGTCAATGATGACTTCTTCGCAGCTCGACAAGTCTTCGCTCATCCGGTAGTCGCTTGAATGAAAGTCCTTGTCCTTAAATTCGCTGCGCAGGTACTTGGCCAGGTCAAAACTAGTCTTAAAGCTGATGTGCTGGTTGCGCTCAAAAAGGAATTTTTTAGTTAAGAGAATCGGGAAATCCAGCTTGTTATCCAGCTGCTCTTGCAGGTGCTCGTCATTTTTTAAGGCTAAGCCATCCAAGGTCCAGCTTTGACTGATTGGCAAGTGGTGGTTAGCCAAAAAATGGGCCCGCTTTTGCGGGTTGGCCATAGCGATGCCTAAGTCATTGGTCCCTAAAATCCGGATCCCCATCTGGTGCAAGATTCCGTCCGCTTGCAGTTTTTTCGTCACGTTTAAGGCAGTGAGTGACCCAAAGGCTGTCATGATGGCATCGGGCTCTTCCATCCGCAAGATCCGCTTCAAAAAGTCCAGGGTCATGGGCTCTAGGTAAACCGTTAAGCCTGGCACCGGATCGGTGGAAACGCTGGCCGGATTGGGGTTGACCAGGACCACTTGGATATTTTCCTCGATCAGTGCCTGGATGGCGCTCTTGGTCAAGAGGTCGGTATTGGCCACGTTGCCAGCAAGGGAAGAGCCTGATCCAATAATCAAAATTTTGTTTAATTCATTTTCGCGAGGCATTACTTCACCAGTTTCAGAAAATCATCAAAAATCAGTCGTCCATCTAAAGCGCCAGGTGCCCCTTCCGGGTTAAAGGCTACCGCCATCAGCTTCAGCTTTTCGTTGGTAAAGCCGGCTAAGAGCTCGGTATGGAGGTCAAAATATTCTTCGTTAAAAGTCAGCTGGGCATCATCAGGCAAGACCAGTTGGCCAATATTCATGGCCGTTTGCCAGATCTGCCCTTCTGTTTGACTGATCACCGGGAAGTTGGTCCCATTTTGGTATTGAGGCAAATCGACCAGGGTCATGTCCAGATAGTCCGCGATCGCCAAAAAGCCCAGGCCAATTCCCAAAATCGGCAATTTGCCCAAGTAGGCGTCCAGGATCTTGCGCAAATAGCGCATGACTTCTTGCGTTTGGCCAGGGCCGTTGGAGACGATGATCCCGTCTGGCCGCAGGCTCTTTAAGTCCCGGACTTCGGCGTTATAAGGCAAGACGTTTGCGTTAACCTGCCTTAAGGACAATTCTCTGAGCATGGTGTGCTTGAGGCCAAGGTCAATGACAGCGATCGTCTTGCCCACGTTTGGCGCCGCATAGGCGTTTTTGGTCGAGACCAGGGCACTCTTATTTTTGGGCAAAACCAAAGCCCGAATCTGGTCAAAAGCGTGAGCGTCATCGGTATCCATGATCGAGGCCTTGATGGACCCCTGCTTTTGCAGTTTCCGGACCAGGGCCCGGGTGTCCACGTTGAAAATCGCTGGTACGCCCTTTTCTTTTAAAAAGTCCGCCAAAGACTGGAAGTTGTCATTATCCGTGATGTTTAAGGCTACGTCATTAGCAATGACGCCCTTCACGCTGGGCTGCATGCTTTCGTAATCCACCGCGTTGATCCCGTTTGAGCCGATCATCGGTGTCGTAAAAACAATGATCTTGCCAGCGTTGGCGGGATCAGTCAGGACTTCCTGATAGCCGTAGTTGCTGGTTTGGACGGCTAATTCGCCGGTCGCCGTGATGGCGGCCCCGATGCCGTCGCCCTTATAAGAGGACCCGTCCTCCAAAATTAAGTAACGTTTCATTCTCTACTTCATCTTCTCCCGCAAGCTGGCCACCGTTTTTTGAAAAATTTCTGGCGGCTCAACTGAAAATTCCAGCCACTGACCAGTGGTCGGCTGCTCAAAGCCCAGGGTTTGGGCATGCAAAAATTGACCATGGCCTGGCAGGGTCTTTCTGGGCCCATATAAGGGATCGCCGGCTAAGGGATGGCCGATATAGGCCATGTGCACCCGGATTTGGTGGGTGCGGCCGGTTTCCAGCTGACACTCAATCAGGCTGTAGCCCGGATATTGCTCTAAAACCTTAAAGTGGGTTACGGCATTCTTACCATTTTCAACCACAGCCATTTGCTTGCGGTCACGGGGATTGCGGCCAATTGGGGCATCAATAGTCCCGCCTTTTTCGGCAAAATTGCCGTGGACAATAGCCAGGTAGATTCGCTTATTGGACTTTTGCGCTAGCTGGGCTTCTAGGGACTCTCTTGCCTTGGCATTTTTGGCCACCATCAGCAGGCCTGACGTATCCTTGTCAATCCGGTGGACGATGCCTGGCCGGAAACCTTCCGGACTATCCGCCAAATCCCGGGTATGGTAAAGCAGGGCATTCACCAGCGTGTGGTTAGGATGTCCTGCTGCGGGGTGGACGACCATGCCTTGGGGCTTGTTGACCACAATGACGTCGTCGTCCTCATATACGATATCTAAGGGAATATTTTCAGGTTCCAGGTCTAGGGGTTCTAGTGGCAAAATGTTGACTTCGATTTGGTCACCAGTTTCCACCTTGTAAGAGACCTTAGCTCTTTTGCCATTGACTAAGACTTGACCCTCTTGAGCCAGGTCCTTGATCCGGCTGCGAGATAAGTCAATCCGCTCTGCCAGGTACTTGTCTAGGCGCAAGCCAGCCTGGTCAACGGTCAGCTCAACTTTTTCTGCCATCCCTAATCCTCCCTTTCGATGAATAGCAAGTAACAAAAGATTAGCACAACGCCCACGGTAATGGCGGAGTCGGCCAAGTTGAAAATGTTAAACTGCACGAAGTCCAGCTGAATCATATCGATCACGTACTTCAGGTGCAGGCGGTCGATCAGGTTGCCGATGATCCCGCCCAAGGTAAAGATCAAGCCGGTCTTAAACATCCAGTGACTGTATTTCTTGTTAAAGTAAAAATACAAAACCACGGCAATGGCGATCAGGCTGATCACGTAAAAAAGCCACATTTGCCCAGACAAAACGTTCCAAGCGGCACCATTGTTCTTCACGTAAGTGAAAGAAAAAAGCCCCGGCATGACGTCATGCACTTCGCCAATCTGATAGTTGGTGGCGATATAATACTTTAACCCTTGGTCAGCAGCCGCAATTAAGGCCGCAATTACTAATCCAATTACTTGCATATTCCTCTTTTCTAGAACAAACCGCTGATCTTCCCGGTTTCGTCCACATCAATATCCAGGGCTGCTGGGTGTTTTGGCAAGCCTGGCATGTCTAAAATATGGCCGGTTGAAACGACGACGAAGCCCGCACCGTTACGCAGGCTGAGGCTCTTGACGTGCAAGGTGAAGTCAGTTGGTGCGCCAAGTTCCTTAGCGTTGTCGCTAAAGCTGTATTGAGTCTTGGCAATGATAACTGGCAAACGGTCCTTGCCCATCTTTTGCAGCTTGTCTAAGTCGCGCTTAGCCTTATCGCTGTATTCAACATCGGCAGCATGGTAAATCCGCTTAGCAACCTTTTCAATCTTGGTTACTAAGTCATCATCTTCATTATAGCTTGAAACGAGCTCGTAGTCGCTATTGTCAGCCAATTCGACGATTTTTTCTGCAGCAGCCTTGGCACCCTTTGAACCGTCGTCGTGGGCAGTGACGATTTCTACTGGGAAGCCTTGAGCTTCAATCATGGACTTGAGCAGGTCCAGTTCAGCTTCGGTGTCGGTTGGGAATTTGTTGATGACTACCAAAACTGGGATTTGGTATGAACGAACATTGTTCATGTGGCGGTCAAGGTTGGCAAAGCCTTCCTTGAGAGATTCTAAGTTTTCTTCCTTCAAGTGGTCGGTTGACTTTTCAGCTTGGTACTTGAGGGCCCGGACAGTAGCCACAACAACAGCAGCGTCTGGCTTCTTTTCTAGTTTAGTTGACACGAAGTCCAGGAACTTTTGCCCGCCAAGGTCTGAGCCAAAGCCGGCTTCACTCAATACGTAGTCGCTGAGGTGCAGGGCCAAGTTGGTTGAGATGATGGAGTTGTTGCCGTGGGCGATGTTGGCAAAAGGACCGCCGTGCACAAAGGCTGGGGTGTGTTCCAAAGTTTGCACCAGGTTTGGCTTCAAAGCCGTTGACAAAAGGGCGGCAATAGCGCCTTGGAAGCCCAAATCCTTAACGTAAACTGGTTCATCGTCGTAAGTGTAGCCTACCAAGATCTTGCTGATTCTTTCCTTGAGGTCCAGGATGTCCTTGGACAAGCAAAGGATAGCCATCAGTTCGTGGCCAACCGTCAATTGGAAGCTGGCTGGGCGTTCAACCCCGTTAAACTTGGAGCCTTGGCCAATGGTGATCTTGCGCAGGGTCCGGTCGTTAACGTCCAAGCCGCGCTTAATTACGATCTTTTCTGGATCCAGGCCAAGTTCGTTGCCTTGGTAGATGTAGTTGTCAACTAAGGCTGACAGGTTGTCGATGGCAGAAGTCAAGGCGTGCATGTCACCGGTAAAGTGGAGGTTGATGTCTTCCATTGGGATCACTTGAGCGTAGCCGCCGCCAGCAGCCCCGCCCTTCATGCCAAAGACCGGGCCCATGGATGGTTCTCTTAAGGCGATCACAGTCTTTTTGCCGAGCTGGTTGTTGATGGCATCCCCGATCCCGATGGTCATCGTGGACTTGCCTTCACCGGCTGGAGTTGGGGAAATAGAAGTTACCAAGATCAGCTTGCCCAAGTGGCCGTTTTCTTCGCTTCTCTTGATGGCCTGCCAATTGACTTTGGCCTTGTCCTTGCCATATGCTTCTAAATCGTCTGAATTAAGGTCAAGCTTTGCACCAATTTCGGTAATTGGCAATTCCTTAGCTTCTTGTGCAATTTCAATGTCAGTCTTAACCATTCTTGTCACGCTTTCTACTGATAACCAGATAATCTAAACTGTGATGCCGCGAAATCTTGGCCCGGTAAACGGCAAAGCATTTCCAGCTGCCGACCAGGCTAGGTTTCTTTTCTAGAACAATCGCCCTTCTAAATGGCAAGTGGAGCTCCATTTTCTCGCCCAAAGAGACATAAGAAGTCAGCCATGTATAAATCAGCAACATCCCAAAGAGAACGAAAGTAATGATCATCGGCAAGTTGACGTACTGGCTCCCTTCCAGGCAAAAAATGATTGCCAAGAACAAAAGGCAGAAGAACCAACTGTAGTAGATTACTCCCAAATTCCCCAAAAAGACTAAATGCTTCTTCATGAAAAACTCCTTGTACTAGATAAGACTGATTATAACAAATACCGAGACAAATTCCGACAATTACGAAAAATATTCTTTAATTATCTTGAAATCGTTCGGCTATTTTAACAGATTCTGATTTTTGTTAAAAAATCCAAAAAAATCGATCGGATTTTCACCAACTAAGTGTTAGCTCTTGACTGGATTCCTGACTTTCAGTCAAAGAATTTAAATACCAGCGCAGATTTGGCCCCATTTGGATCAATTTCTGATATGGGGCAGACTTTTTTAAAGCTGCCAACTCTGCTGGCGTCAGATTTCCCTGCCCAGTGAAAAAGTTCCAGTGGAGCTTTTTAAGCAGTGCAACCGCCTCTTGCCCTTCTTCAGTCCCATCAAAAGTCAAAAAGTGATCCATCAATTGGTCATTGGCTCCGTCAAAGACTTTTTCCAAATAGGAATGAAAATTATTAAAGGGATAAGCCTTCTTCTCTTGCTCAGTCAGATAATTGTCGATGTCAAAAGAATAGCGCTGATAGTCAAGCTGCTTATTGTCCAATTTAACTATGCCGTAGCCCTGGTCGGTTTCAGCAAAACAGGAGCTGACGATTTCTGGAATGGCAACCTGCTTGGCCATGATGTGCTGGGCATGGATGTGACCAGAAAATGCACAGCGAACGGGGTACTTTTTTAAAAGAGCCAACAGCTCAGCGGCATTGTTCAGTTTAAAGCCGTCATGGACCACCGAATTATGGTCATAGAGGTTGTGGTGCATGAAAAAGAGCATCTCTTGGCCCGCTTGTTGCCCAGTCTCTAGCTCTTGCGTCAGCCAGGCCCGCTCGCTATCGGTCATGTTTCCGCTAGTGATGGGGTGACCATAGGACTCCTGGTGGCCATAGATATTGGAATCAAGGCACAGTAGGCGCCAGTGCGGGTTTAAGTTGACTGCAAATGACAGCGAATTTGGATCGGTGCTAGCTGCCAGATCGTAAGTAGCAGAAAAAATCTCGCGCCAATCGCTAGGGCTAATTTGATCCACCCGGTATTCCTTATCAGCCTCAAACCGCCTAGCCCAGCCGTCAAAAATGTCGTGGTTGCCGGGGATGGCAATGAGAGCGACACCGGCATCCTTGAGCGGCGCCAAATGCTCCGCAAACTTTTTGGCAGATGCTTTGGCCCCGTTAAAGGTTAAATCGCCCGTGATCACGACGGCATCTGGCTTTTCCTTGACGACTTTTCTAACAAATGCCATCAGCGCCGTTTCTTGATAGGCAATGTCCTTCCCCGCACTCGTTGCCCGCATTTGCTCAAAGCGGGGGCCAAAGTCGTGCAGGCTGTCTGCGATTAAATGCGGATCTGACAAGAGCCAAAATTCAGGACTGACCTTATCTGTGATTACTTTCATCTTTATTTGTCGATCTTTTTGATTATTTTGTCTTTTAGTACTAGTTCCACTTAGCCCAGTATTGGTAGAAGATTACCGGCAAGTTACCGTTGAAGAACTTCCGCTTCTTGTTGGCCTTTTTTCCGTAAAAGTCTTCAAACTTTTGGTCCGCCGTCAGGTAGTACTGGCTAAAACTAGATAGCGGCTTCAAGACTTCGCCCATTTGTTCATAGAGGGCTTCTGCACCCTGCTGGTCCTTTAGCCGCTTACCGTATGGCGGGTTAGACACGATCACGCCATTAGTCAGGTCGGTCTTAAAGTCCTTGACGGCAACTTGCTTAAAGCGGATGTCTTGCAAAACGCCAGCGTTATGGGCGTTCAGCTTGGCCACTTCCAAGATGGACTGGTCGATGTCACTGGCCCAGATTGGGGCTTCCGCCGGTTTTTGCAAGGACTTGGCTTCTTCTACCAAGTTTTGGTGGATTTTTTGGTCAAACCAGTCAAACTTGTCAAAAGAAAAGTCGCGCTTAAGACCTGGCGCAATATTTTTGGCAATCATAGCCGCTTCAATTGGCAAGGTGCCGGACCCGCACATGGGATCAATGAAGGGGTGAGTGCCGTCATAGATGGTCAGCTTGATCAAGGATGCCGCAAAGTTTTCCTTCAAAGGCGCGCCCCCGTGCTCAATCCGGTAGCCGCGCTTAAACAAACTATCGCCGGTCGTGTCCAAAGACAATCTGGCCTTATCTTGGTAGATGTGGATGTCCAGCTGGTAGAGCGTCCCATTTTCTGGCAAGACGCCCCGTCTTCTGTACTGGTCAGACATCTTGTCGACGATCGCCTTCTTCACGATCCGCTGCACGTCAGGCTCAGAGTGCAATTTGCTGCGGACGCTGCGGCCCTTAACCGGGAAAGCAGCGTCGGGCGGCAAGAGCATGGCCCAGTCGTAGGCGTAAGTTTCATCGTAAAGGGTGGTGAAGTCGGTTGCCTTAAATTCCTTTAAGAGGATCTTGATCCGGTCGGCAGTTCTCAGCCATAAGTTGCAGCGAGCAATGTCTTCTTGCGTTCCTTCAAAAAAGACCCGCCCCTTCTCCGTTCTGGTTTCATAGCCCAAGGCGTGGAGTTCTTTGGCTACGACATCTTCAAAGCCTGACCCCATGGTTGCGTATAATTGGTATTTTTCCATGTTCTTTCGTCTTTCTTTTACTAGTAACTAAATTTTTTCTTGCTTTACAGAATGGCTCTTTTGTCAAATCAATAAAAAAAGTTGGGCTTCCAAAGAAGTCCAACTCTAGCCATGCAAATTTCTATAAGCCACGTTCTGTTCCGCTGGCGCTCGGCTAAGCGACAGCTTCAGCAGCCATCTATCTCTACAGATGTAGTCCAACTTTTAGTTCATTTACCTAAGTTGAGACGCCCCTACCAAATTTTTGGGTTGCACGCTCGCAGGGTTTACCTCGTTCCACCAGGTCGGTTTCCCGCCTGCTTCGTCACTGTGGCACTTCCAGGATATTCGCGCATGGCCAAAGGCTTTAGCGTTTTCTCCGCCGTGAAGCTAAGCTTCCTCCAGCTTATTGGGCTGAATACGATCACTACGGGCATCGCAGCCCGTGCGTGCGTGGACTTTCCTCAGCTAGCAAAAGCTAGCCGCGACTGCTCAAAATCTGCAACGTTATTTATTATAGCAAACTTTTCTACTTTTGTAAGTCCTGAATTCCATAAACTCTTTGTTCCAGGTTGTAGACTTTGCGTTCCAGAGTGGACAATCTTTGAATGATCGCCATGTTGGTGGAAATTTCACCGCTGCTAGTGCTGGAATCAAGTGAAAAGTCCGCTCTTTGCCTTTGTGAGCTTGGAACGTATGTCTTTACGTCTTCTTCTTTAGGCTCAGTCGTTGCAGAAGCCGGAACTGCGGGAGCGGCAGGTGCTGGAATTTCAACTGTCTTTTCAGCAGGCTGCTCCTTAGTTTCCTTCTTCGCTTGAATTACTTCGCCTTGCAATTCGCCAATTCTGCCGTAGAGATCTTCGATAATGTCTTGGAAGGTCTCATAGTCAGCAATGATTTGATCAAGATAAGAATCAACCTCATCTGGATCATAACCCTTGACCTTGCTTCTGAATTGCTTCTTTAAAATATCCTGTGCGGATAGCTTAATATCGTTTAAATCTGCCATTAACTTCTAGACTCCTTTGTACTACAGTAATTTTACCAAAAAGGGGACTACTAGAAAAGAAAGAATGTATAAAATTTACCACTCACGCAAGGATTCTTCATAATCCCGCCCGGCTTGCTCCAGGTCGTAGTAGTCAATTAAATCTAGTTGGTAGTCGCTTTTGCCCTGGTCTAGATAGTGCTGAACCATTTCATAATCGTATTTGGACTTGCCCGGGTATTCGGGATCATAGATCATCAGGGCCTGGTCAGTGTGGTTAAACATAAACTGCTGGTACTCCCTAAGCTGCCCAGCCCCGCTGTAGCCACCCATTGAAGTCGCTGAACAAAAGTCGGCATTGGCTTTCAAGTTGTTGAGCTTGGCTTGGTTGTTTTCGCTCCAGCGGGAGCCAAAATCCATATAAGGCAGCATGACGGCCACGCGCAGGTTGTATTTTTCCCGAAGCTCAATGGCCACTTCCGCGCTCCACTGCTCAACGCCGAGTTGCCCGCCCGTAATTACCCAGTCAAGCTGGTCTTCTTCTAGCATGGCGGTCAGCCGCTGCCTTAAAGCATACTTGATCACGGTGATTTTGGGGTCCTTGTCGCCAAAAGTCCCCAGTTCATAGCTCCGGTAACCGGTAATCCAAAGTCTTCTCATCTTTTCTTTTTCACCTCATCACTTGTAGTTTGCTCCACTTTTTTCTCTAACTAGATAATTGTAGCATGCTAAAAACAAAAGAATTAGTTTTATGCGCCCATTATTGTTATAATGACATTCAGGAGTGATCAATTATGATTAAATACCCAACTGGCTCCGGGGCGTCTTTAGCTGACTTTCAGAAAAAGCAGCCAGTTTCGCCCAAGGAGGTCAGTTTCTCTGACCGGGGGATGACTTTGGAGCAGCAGATCAACGAATCCAACCAGTTTTACCTGACCCAAAAGATGGCTGTTGTCCACAAAAAGCCAACCCCGATTCAAATCGTCAAAGTCGATTATCCCAAACGGTCACGCGCCGTCATCCGCGAAGCCTACTTCCGGCAGGCTTCAACGACTGACTACAATGGCGTTTACCGCGGCTACTACCTGGACTTTGAGGCCAAGGAAACGAAAAACAAGAAGTCTTTTCCTTTAAAGAACTTCCATGAGCACCAACTCGTTCACCTGGAGAATTGCCTCGACCAAGGCGGCATCTGCTTTGCCATTATTGGCTTTATGACCCTGGGACGCTACTTTGTTACCCCAGCCTCTTTTGTCATCGATGCTTGGCATGAATGGAAAAATGGCGCTAAGAGCTCCATGGCCTTAAGCGATATTGTCAAGAGCTCAATCGAAATCAAGAGTGGCTACCGGCCAACCCTGCCCTACCTTGAGGCGGTTGACCAACTAATTGCAGATAGGAAGTAACTATGGCAACAAACAATTCAAAGCAAAAGAACACCCGCATGTCGCGGCGCCGCGCTAGCGAAAAGCAGAGCAAGGCAAGACCTGTTATCAAGATCATTAAATGGTGCTTTTTGATCGTTTTCTTGCTGATCGTTACCGGCGTTGGCGTTTTTGCCTACTATGCTAAAGATGCGCCAAGCATCAGCACCTCCCAGCTGCAAAGCGGAGGTTCTTCCAGCTTTTACACCAGCGATGGCAAATTCCTCATGTCTTTGGGGACAGAAACCAGAGTTTATGTTAAAAGCAAGAACATACCGCAAGAGCTGAAAGATGCGGTTGTTTCCATCGAAGACAAGCGCTTTTACTCTGAAAGCCTGGGGGTTGACCCAGCCAGAATCTTGTCTTCATTCTTGACCAACGTGAAGAGTTCCAGTACCGTGGCCGGTGGTTCCACCATCACCCAGCAGCTGGTCAAATTGACCGTCTTTTCAACGGCGGCTTCTCAAAGAACCTTGTCCAGAAAGGCCCAAGAAGCTTGGCTGGCCATGAAGGTCGAAAGAGAATATTCTAAGGACCAAATCTTAGAGTTCTACATTAACAAGGTATACATGAACTATGGGACCTACGGGATGGGGACGGCAGCCAACTATTACTACGGCAAGTCTTTAAAGCAGCTGGACCTAGCCCAGCTGGCCTTATTGGCCGGGATGCCCAACGCACCAGTTGCTTATAACCCATACCTCTACCCAAAGAAGGCAACCTACCGGCGGAACCTGGTCTTAAAGGCGATGTACGACAACAAGAAGATTACCAAGGCTCAGTATCTCAAAGCTAAGGCGGAAAACGTGCAAAAAGGCCTGAAAACGCACAAGACTTCTACTGAATCTAAGCTCCGCAAGATTGACGACGCCTACATCAAGGAAGCCATCGCTGAAGTTCAGGCAAATGGCTACGATCCTTATAATGACAACTTAAAGATCACCTTGAACATCAACCAAAAGGCCCAAAACAAGCTTTACTCTTTGGCAAATTCTGGCTCTGTTGCCTTTTCAAGCAAAAAGATGCAGGTCGGGGCTACGGTCATTGAGCCAAGTACTGGTAAGGTGATCGCCATCTTAGGTGGCCGCCACCTGCCTTCGGTCCAGCTGGGGCTTGACCGGGCCGTCCAAACCGGCCGGTCAACAGGTTCGACGATCAAGCCAGTTTTAGACTACGCGCCAGCCATCGAATACCTTAACTGGGGGACTAGCCACATCGTCCAAGATACCAAGTACACCTACCCGGGGACCAATGTCCAGCTCTATGACTGGGACAACACCTACATGGGCTCGATGAGCATGCGCTACGCTCTGGTTCAATCTCGGAACGTTCCAGCGGTCCGTACCTTGAACGAAGTCGGAATTTCCCGCGCTTCCCTTTTTGCCAGAAAAATGGGCGTCAAGGTCAGCGCCAATGCTGGCTTGTCAACGGCGATCGGGGCTAACGCCTCTAGCCTGCAGATGGCTTCAGCCTACGGCACCTTTGCCACCATGGGGGTCTACCACAAGCCGCACTTTGTTTCAAAGCTCGTCACGGCAGACGGCCAAGTTCGCAAGTACGGCTCATCTGGTACCCGGGTGATGAAGAAGTCAACGGCCTACATGATCACCGACATGCTGAAAGGCGTTCTTTCTAGCGGTACCGGTACAGAAGCCAAGATCTCTGGCATCTATGCAGCCGGCAAGACTGGTACGGTTAAGTATTCAGACGATGAACTGGTTAAGTACCCAAGCTACAGCTCAACGCCAAAAGATTCCTGGTTCGTTGGCTACACCAAGCAGTACTCCATCGGGGTCTGGACCGGCTATGACAACCTAAAGGACGGGACAATCACCGGCGTTGGCCAATATTCGGCCCAGCTCCTTTACAAGTACATGATGCAGTACCTGATGCAGGATCAGACCAGCACCGACTGGACCAAGCCGTCAACCGTTGTTAAAAAGCGGATCGTGAAGAATACTGAAGATGAAGTGGCCTCACCTGGCCAATCCTACACTTGGGAGCTCTTTGTTAAGGGACATGCTCCAACTGATGCTGACTATGTTTCATCCAGCACGTCGACTTCAACGTCAACGAGCACGGTGACGACTAGCTCAAGTTCAAGCAAGGCCTCTAGCTCATCTAAGTCTTCATCCTCTTCTAAGAGCTCATCGGCCTCTAGTTCTAGTTCATCTAGCTCCAGCTCGCAATCTTCATCCAGTCAAGCTTCGAGCTCGTCAGCCGCTTCATCTTCTAGCGTCAGTCAAAAGACCAATGAGAATAACGGCAATAACGAGAACAACAATAACGATGAAAAGAAGACGCAATAGTCTTGATTCAAGAATTTAGGCAAAAAGAAAAGTCCGCGAAAGCGCAATGTCATTAAGTTAAGGCATTGATTTTGAGCGGGGAACCGCTTTGAGACACTC
>NZ_JBJFHB010000076.1:0-20428 GCF_051893255.1 Lactobacillus sp.
TGCGATTGTGGCAAGCGGTCTGGCTTTTCGCCGGAAAAAGTTTAATTAGTTAATCGAAGTAAGAGAGAAAAGAAGGAAGAGGTAAAAACGAATGTCTAAATTCGGACGTAAACTAAGCCACTTATTCAGTGCCTTAGTATTATTGCTCAGTGTATTTGTGGCTCTGCCTGGCTTAGCCAAGGCGGATACTGCTCCTAAAACTATTAAGTTAACTATCAATGATAGCTCTAGCTCAAAGGACTTTAAGTACAACGGCTACCGTATCATGACAGCCGAAGTTAACGACCAAGACAAGGATGCCGTTAAGTATACTTTGAATGACAAGTATGAAAAAGCAGTTTTGGACGCTGCTAAATCAGTAGATAAAGACGTTACTGACTTTACGTCATTTAAGGCTTTTTTGAAGAAAAATGAAGGCTCAACCAACACTGGTGAAACCAGCAATATGAGAAAGTTTGCTGACCAGCTGTACAAGAACATCCAATCAGCAAAGCTTGACAAAGATAAGACTTTTAACAGCGGTGAAAACACTGTCGATGTTGACAAGGAAGCTGGTTACTACCTGTTAGTTGACGCAACTGCCGACAATGCTGACAACCCACACAACTACTCAGCTACTTTGCTTACTGGCTTGGTAAATGAGGATAAAACTTTAAACGTTAAGCCAATCACCCCAATCGTTCACAAGAAGGTTTTGGAAGGTCCAAATGCAAAGACTGGTAACACTAGAAGCTACGTTGATGCAACTGACTACAATATTGGCGACGAAGTTCCATTTATGATTACTGGGACTATCCCAAGCCTAATCAAGTCATACGACAGCTACACTTACACCTTTACTGATACTTTGCCAGAAGGTTTAACTTTAAAGGAAGACTCAATTCAAGTTCACCATGAAAAAGTAGCTAATGACAAATATGCTACTGGTAAGCCTGCAAAGGATTCAGATATTCTTCCAACAAAGGATTGGGCATTCAGTAAGAAGTCTGACGGTAGTTTTGAAGTAAAAATTAATGACTTAAAGTCTTTAGTTGAAAGTGGCACGATTTCAACTGATGACACGATCGTTGTAACTTACACGGCTAAGTTGAATGATAAAGCGATTATTGGTGGTCAAGGCAATACCAACAAAGTTTATTTGACTTACTCAAATAACCCAAACGGCACCGGTACTGGTACCACCACTGATAGACACGCTAAGGTTTACACTTACGAATTAGACGTTAACAAGGTAACTGACGGCAAGGCTTTGGCTGGCGCTGGCTTTACCTTGTACAAGGGAAATGGTGACAAGGACGAAGACAAGATCGCAGAAATCACACCAGACAAAGCTGAAGAAGTAAATGGCGTTAAGAACAAGTTTGTCTTCAAGGGCTTGCAACAAGGTAAATATACGCTTAAGGAAACAACTGTTCCAAAGGGTTACCACAAGGCTGCAGATGTAACATTTACCATCAATGCAGAATATGGTGGCCAAAACACTGCCGGTGCTACTCTGAAGACTTTGAGTGTTGAAAAGAATTCGAGCGATGACAACAATACCACCTTTACTGCTCCTGAACAAGACAGCAATAAGGAATACAGCGGTATCGTTTCAACTAATGTAAACAACATTTCCGACACTGGCTTCGTTTTGCCAAGCACTGGTGGCATGGGCCGCTACATCTTCTTAGCAGTTGGTGCCCTGGTGGTTGTTGCCGCAGTTGCCTTCCCAAGCCTCAAGAAGAAGAAGCTGCAATAATTAGGAATTTAAGTGAAAAAGAATAAGTCATTAATCATTCGTTTGATCATCATCCTGGCTGGTTTCACTATCCTTTTTTACCCCATGATTGCCGACTATCTCAATAACAAAATGCACGGGACGGTCGTTAACAACTATGCGGGGATCGTGAAAAAGACCAGCCAGCAAGACCTGACGAAGCTTTTGACACAAGCCCATCAGTATAATCAAGAACTGGCTAATAACCCCGCTGCTTTTTACCACCCAAGCCTGATCCCTGGATATAATAAGCAGCTCCGCCTTCCAAGTACCGACGTGATGGCCTACATCGACATCCCCAAGATCAAGGTCCACCTGCCAATTTACCATGGCACCTCCGAAAGCATCCTGGGTGACGGAATCGGCCACCTGAAGGGCACTAGCCTGCCGGTTGGGGGCAAGTCGACCCACTCGGTCTTAGTCGGCCACCGAGGCCTACCGAGTGCCACCTTGTTTACCGACCTAGACGAGATCAAGAAGGGCGACTATTTTATGGTCACGGTCTTAAATAAGAAGCTGACTTATAAGGTAGATGCAATACATATCGTCAAGCCCCGCAACACGAAATACTTGCACATCGTGAAAGGTAAAGACTATTGTACGCTTTTGACTTGCACCCCATATGGCATTAACACTGAAAGAATGCTGGTTCGGGGCCACCGAGTAAAGAACTTGCCTGAAAGTAAAAAAGGCAGTTCAGGATTTTACTTACCGCTGAAAAAAGTTATATACTATAGTGTAGTAACTATACTTGTCCTAATTGTGCTTTTCTGGCTGTTTAGAATTGTTAAGCACTCCAGAAAGGCTTAGCCTCTTAAGTAGAGAGAGGGTGATTCCTTGAGAGAAAGTAAATCTCATTCACTTTGCAGCTTTTTCCTGGCCTTAGCCATGTTTCTTTGCTTGCTTTTGCCTGTTTTTCAAAAAGCAGACACGGTTGACGCCGCCGATGCCGGCAACATCACTATTCAGATGCACGACCTGCAGACCGGCGTTGCCATCAAGGGCGGCAGCCTGGTGGTTTACCAGGTCGCTAAGAAAGATAGCGCTGGCAAGTTCCAATATACCAGTCAGTTCAGCTCTATGACCAAGTCCATCTCCTCTTTGAGTCAGGACCAGGTCATGACTGCCGACTTTGCCAATACTTTGGCCTCATACGTGACGGCCAACCAAGGCAAGCTGTCTGGGGTCAGCGCGCAAATCTCTGATTCTGGTGAAGCCAGCGTCAATGTGGAAGGGGATGCCGTTTACCTGGTCACCCAGGACACGGCAGCCTCGGGCTACGAGAAGATGAATCCCTTCTGCGTCGTTTTGCCATACACCGTTGATGGCAAGTCCATGAGCAACATCATTGCCCAGCCTAAGACGAAGAAGAAGACTACTTCTTTGCCAAAGTACCCAACGACGCCAACTAACCCAAGCAGCAACAAGACGCCGTCGACGCCAAGCACCAGTAAAAAAGTGAAGTCCAATCCCCGACACCCTGCTGTTCCAACTATTAAGGAAAACAAGAAGACACCGTCTGCCACTAACCGCGTGGTCAAGAGCCTGCCGCAAAGTCCGCGCCTGCCGCAGACTGGGCAGCTCAACTGGCCAATCCCGCTATTGGCACTGCTTGGCTTAACCTTCTTTACTTGGGGCTGGGCTGCCCAGGAGAGCAACGAGCGATGAGAAAAAAAGGCAGAATCAGGATGCTGCTAGGGGTCATTTTGATCGTGATGGCTGGACTGTTACTCGGCCACAACCTGATTGAAGACCACCTAGCAGGCTCATCTGCCAAAAAGGTCGTCACTTCCCTGAAAGCGTCGACCGGGACCAAGGTTGCCAAGCCTAGCTTAAAGAAAACGGCCAAGGTAAATGGCACTGCCTATAGCGGCTACCTGTCTTTTCCCAGCCTCGGCTTGTCTTTGCCGGTAGCTGCCAAGTGGCGCTTTAGCCAGCTGGAAGTGTCGCCGGCGACTTACTACGGCAAGCCCGAGACCCGGGACTGGGTGGTGGCTGGCCACAACTTCACCACTCAGTTTGGCAAATTGACCAACTTGAATGTCGGCGACACCGTCAACTTTGTGGGTACCAGCGGCTACACCTTCGTTTACCGGGTCGACAAGATGGAAATCATCAAGCCGACCGCGATCAAGAAGATGGTGGAAAATAAGTACGACCTCAGCCTCTTTACCTGCAACTACGACGGGACCGCCCGTTATACGGTTCGCTGCAGCCTGGTCACGGCTAAGAGATAATGACTTAAGAGAACGAAAGCTTTTGCTTTCGTTCTTTTTTTAACAAAACTTAAATGCGGTCTACTATCTTTTTCATGCTTTTTGCTAGATAATAGTAAATAAGAAATATCGAAAATTGTCATCTTTTTGCTGGGCAATTTTTGAAAAAAGTAAAAGACAAAAAAGAAGAGAGAAGAATAGATATGAGTAAGGCCCATAATCTGCTAGGGATGGGACTGATTGGCATTATTGCCTGCTTGATGCTGATCCCAGTTTTTGAGCCGCAGCCAGAAGCAGGCGGGACCGGCCACGTCAGCCGGCCAGCCAAGAAAATCGAGAAAAAAGCTCCAAAGAAGACGCCGCTGCCGTTTCCGGATCCTGCCGACATGCGGGCCATGACCGGCAAGTACTACTTAAAGTCCAGCGAACTGCGGGCTTATCCTGACTTAAGCAAATATAAAAAGGTCTGGATCCGGGTATCGGTTTTGGGCTCTCGGGCCTATGTAATGAGCGGCAACAAGCCGGTTTACACCATGTATGCTTCAGCCGGCGCCATCAAAAAGGGCAAATCCAACACCCCGGTTGGCACTTACAAGATCCAAGAAGAGGGCGGGGAAGTTTTTTATAATAATAACGGCGTGGGGGCACGGTACTACATTTCCTACCACGACCACGGCGTTTATCTTTTCCACTCGGTGCCCATCAACAACTTTAAGTCCGGCGTCAAGGTCGGGAGCTACCACTACGGCTATCAGGGCGGCACCCACCTGACCACTTTAGGCAAGAAGCCAGACAGCCATGGCTGCGTTCGGCTCAGCGTCAGCGACGCCAAGTGGTTGTATGAGCAGCGGCTGAGTGGCGGTCTGCCCGTTGGCAGCCGGGTCGAAATCAAGATGAAATAACTTGTTCATTAATAAACGAGCAGTCAGCTGGTCGCCTGAGACGGCCGGCTTTTTTCATGGAGCTTTTTCCAAAAAAATCCGCAATTTTTACGCAGAGTTAACGGAAATAAACAATTATCGTATGAAGCGCTTACAGTCAAGATTTTATTTGCTCAATTATTCATTATTGGGTACAATATAGATGTAAGTAGCTTAGGAGGTATTTTTATGGCTTACTTTGACAATGGTAATGAAATTTTTAAGGCTGCTCGTAAGAACCACTACGCTGTTGGTGCTTTCAACACTAACAACTTGGAATGGACTCGTGCAATTTTGCGTGGTGCCGAAGAAACTAGAACTCCACTTTTGATTCAAGTTTCAACTGGTGCTGCTAAGTACATGGGTGGCTACAAGCTGGTTAAGGACTTGGTTGCTGACTCAATGGACGCAATGAACATTTCCGTACCAGTTGTACTTAACCTTGACCACGGTGACTACGACTCAGCTGTTGAATGTATCAAGCTTGGCTACTCAAGCGTTATGTTCGACGGTCACAAGCTGTCAACTGAAGAAAACTTGGCTAAGACTAAGGAAATCATCAAGCTTGCTCACGAACGCGGCATTTCTGTTGAAGCTGAAATCGGCAAGATCGGTGAAAACCAAGGTGCTGAAGGCGGCGAATTGGCTTCAGTTGAAGACGCTAAGGCTTTCGCAGCTGCTGGCGTTGACAAGCTTGCCTGCGGTATCGGTAACATCCACGGTGTTTACCCAGAAGGCTGGACTGGCTTGAACTTCGACCGTTTGAAGGAAATCTCAGACGCTATCGACACTCCACTGGTATTGCACGGTGGTTCAGGTATTCCTGAAGACCAAGTTAAGAAGGCTATCTCACTTGGTATCGCTAAGGTTAACATCAACACTGAATTCCAACAAGCCTTCCAAGGTGCAACTCGCAAGTACTTCGAAGAAAAGCACGACCTTGATGTTGCCCACAAGGGTTACGACCCACGTAAGCTTTTGTTGCCAGGTACTGAAGCAATCACTGACGCTATGAAGGAAATGATTAGCTGGCTTGGTACTCCATCAATCGATGACAAGTCAACTGACGTATCATTCGACAGAAGCTCACTTTCAGAAGAATAATCTTCTGTTAGCTGCAAAAAAGATTTCTAGCTTTGCTAGAAATCTTTTTTCTTTTGCCTTGGATTTTGTTGGGTGGCTGGGGGTAGGGCGATGGTCATAATCCCTTTTTGGCGCAACTAATGAGAAATTTATCCCAAAATGTAGCAACTAAAAAATAATTTGTCCCAAAAAGTAGCAACTAAAGTCAATTTTGCTTTGTGAACCTGGCTCCTAAGTTATTATGTAAAGTAGTTGAGCAGAGATCAGCCTATTTTTAGGAGTTTTTTTCAAAAAATTCTCCTAACTAGGTCGAAGAAGTTAGTTTTTCGATCCACTTGCGCCAAAATGGGAAATTTGAAAGTTGGGTTGCGCCAAAATGGGATGTTGAAAATTTTAGTTGCGCCAAAATAGGATTTTTGACCTTCAATTTCCCCAAAAGATTTCAGAACTAGCCCAAATTTCCCTAAAAGATTTCAGAAGTGGGCAAATATCCTCTGATTTTAGTCAAAATCAGTTTCTAATCCAATTTTGTCAGTCAGTTTTTGGCGATTTTTTTCAAAAAGGAGCGCTACTTGAGTCCAAATTGGGCAATTTTTAGCAAAAATCCAGCTAATCTGAAAAAATTTTAGGGCAAAATTCTCTTAACCTGAAATAAAATAGGGAATTAACCCCGTTCTGGCAAGACCACGGTTACCCGGTCAAAGGAAAAAGGCTTGGTGAAAGACAGCCGCCAGGCCGTTAGCTGCAAATCGCCTTCGCCGCTAGCCAAGGGATTATAGAGCGGGTCGCCAACAATCGGCCAGCCGGACGCTGCCAGGTGCACCCGAATCTGGTGGGTCCGGCCCGTCTCAAGCGACAGGGCGACCCGCGCCCGGCGGCCCGTAACGTCCAGCACCTGGTAGTGGGTAACGGCGCGCAGGCCGTCTTCCCGCACCATCCGCTTTCTCTGGTCATCCGGATCCTGCCCAATCGGCAGCGAGATCGTGCCCGCCGCGCCGGCGTTAAGCGGCGACAGCAAGTCCACCTCCGCCACGTAGTCCCGCTTCAAAGTCTTTGAAGTCAGCTGTCTGTTCAAGATCGGCACCACGGCTGGATTTTTGGCCACGAGCAAAAGCCCGCCCGTCAGCATGTCCAGGCGGTGAACGATGTAGGGGCTATCGCCCAGGTAGGTGGCGCAGTCGTTCAGCGCCGTCCCGTTTTCCCCCTGGTTGGGGTGAGTCTTTTGCCCCTTGGGCTTGTTGATGACTAAAACGTTGTCGTCTTCATAGACGATGTCCGGCATGCGGCCGCTCGCCGGGTAGTCCCCTTGAAGAGACTCCACCTGGTCTAGGTCTAGCGTCACCCTGTCGCCTGGCTTAACCAGCTCGCTAAAGTTCAAATACTGGCCGTTCACCAGGACCTTTTTTTCAATGCGTAAAAAATGTCGCCACTTACGGGGAACCAGGAGCTCCCGCAGCAAATCGCCGACCGACGCCGCCTCCCGGTCCGGGTAAATCAAGGAAAAATGGTAGTTCATCTGCGCCTCTTTTCTAAAAATTTCTTTGCCTTATCACAGTTAAGAATTGGATAACTTGCTAGTCCTCTATTGCATTTGTGTTAAAATCAAAGTGTTTAAACTTTGACTCATGGAGAAGGAGCAATTTAAATGGAAAACCGGCGCAATCGCCAATCTCAAAAAAAGTTGAATAATAACCGCCGCGGCTTAGGCGGCTGGATCAAGTACTTCCTGCACCGCTTCCAGATCATTCGCTGGATCATCTTGCTGGGCTTGACCTTTTTCTTAGCCATCTCTACTTATTATACATTTGTCGTCAAGACGGCCAACCTGTCTAACCTGGAGGCCTCCTTGTCGCAAAAAACGATCATCTACGACCAAAATAGCAAAAAGGCGGGGTCTGTCTCGTCTGGCAAGGGGACTTACGTCTCTTTAAGCAAGATTTCCCCGAACGTGCAAAAGGCCGTCGTTGCTACCGAAGACCGGACCTTCTGGACCAACATGGGGGTCAGTCCCAAGGGGATCGCCCGGGCAGCCTTTAGCTACCTGATCCACTTTGGCCATATCTCTGGCGGCGGTTCGACCATCACCCAGCAGCTGGTCAAGAACTCGATCCTGTCCCAAAAGCAGACCCTGTCCCGGAAAGTCGCCGAATTTTTCTACGCCATCCAGGTCACCAAGGTCTATTCTAAAAAGAAGATCATGGCCATGTATCTCAACAATGCCTACTTTGGCAACGGGATTTACGGGGTGCAGGATGCCAGCGAGAAGTATTTTGGCAAAAAAGCCAGTGACTTGACCGTGGCTGAAGGGGCCACCTTAGCCGGGATGCTCAGAAGTCCTGCTTTTTATAACCCCCTGTACTCGGTGAAAAATGCGACCTCAAGACGGAACGTGGTCTTGCAGCTGATGGTGGAAAACAAGGCCATCAGCCAGTCAACGGCCGATGCTGCCAAAAAGCAGGGGATGAATTTAGTCGACAACTATAAGGCAAACTCCGGCTACAAGTACCCATACTACTTTGACGCCGTGATTTCTGAAGCCATCTCAAAATATGGCTTAACGGAAACCGAGATCATGAGCAAGGGGCTGAAGATCTACACCACCTTGGACCAAAATTACCAACAGTCCATGGAGTCCAGCTTCAAGAACAAGTACAACTTCCCGTCCAACCCGTCCGGCAGCGCCCGGGCCCAAGGGGCCAGCGTGGCGATGGATCCTAAGACCGGGGCAATTAGGGCCTTAGTCGGCGGGCGCGGCAAGCACGTCTTCCGCGGCTACAACCGAGCAACCCAGATGCGGCGCCAGCCCGGCAGTTCCATCAAGCCTTTGGCCGTTTACGCCCCAGCTCTAGAGAATGGCTACCACTACGATTCCAGCCTCTCTAACAAGAAGCAGGCTTTTGGCAAAAATAACTATACGCCAGTTAACGTGGATGGTCAGTATTCAAGCACCATCCTGATGTACACGGCCGTGGCCCAGAGTAAAAATGTCCCAGCCGTTTGGCTCTTGAACAAGATCGGGGTGTCGACTGGCGTCAGCTATTTAAAGAAATTCGGCATTACCGTCTCTAAGTCGGACCAAAACTTGGCTTTAGCCCTAGGCGGCCTTTCTACCGGGGTCAGCCCCGTCCAGATGGCCCGGGCCTATTCAGCCTTTGCCAACTCCGGCAACCTGCCGAATAGTTCTTACCTGATCACCAAGATCACTGACGCTTCTGGCAACGTGATTGCGGAAAATAACGATACAGGCACCAGCCGGGTGATCTCCTCGTCGACGGCCAAGGAAATGACCAGAATGCTGCTGTCCGTCTTTACGACGGGGACGGCGGTGAACGCCAAGCCAGCAGGCTATTCCGTAGCCGGCAAGACCGGGTCAACGGAAGTTTCCTTTGCTTACGGGACCAAGGACCAGTGGATCGTTGGCTATACGCCTGACGTTGTCGTAGCCACCTGGGTCGGCTTTGACAATACCAACAAGACCTACTACATGCAAGGGATTTCCGAAACCGGGATTACTGCCCTCTATAAGGCCGAAATGACGGCTATCCTGCCATACAGTAAGCAGACCCAGTTCACGGTCTCAGCGGCGGAAACCAGCGCTAATGACGATGATAATTCCTCTTCATCATCATCCGGTTCTGGCTTTGGCCAAAAGATCAAAGAAGCCATCGATGGTGGCATCAAGAATGCTGAGTCTGGCTTCAAGTCATGGTACAATAAGATTACTGGAAATTAAGCTGATTTTTACCTAGTTTTTTAATTAGAGAGGAAAAATAGAAAAAATGATCAACATCTACGACACTGCCAACCAAATGGCTGAAGACCTCCGCCAAACCCAGCAATTTACGGCTTTGAAGGAAGCCATGGACAAGGTGAAGGCAAGTCCTGAAAGCCTGGTCCTTTTTAAGGAATTGGACGCTGCCCAAATGGAAGTCATGGAAGCCCAAAGCGCCGGCAAGGAACTGAGTCAAGAACAAAAGGACCACTTTGCCAGCCTCAATTCCCGGGTATCCCAAGACACCACCTTGCAAGGGATGCTCTTAGCAGAACAAGGCGTTTATGCTTTGATGAACGACCTGCAAAAGTCCATTAGCCAACCGCTGGCAGATGCTTACGAAGATTTGAGAAAAGCCTAATGAAATTCATCCATTTAGCTGATGCGCACTTAGATAGTCCATTTCGTGGGCTATCTTTTTTGCCAAAAAGCGAATATCAAGAAATTAAAGATGCGGCTAACGAGTCCTTTGCCCGGATCATTGACTTAGCCGTAAAAGAAGCCGTCGACCTGGTCTTGATTGCTGGGGACACTTTTGACTCTAACAAGCCGAGTCCTGCTAGCCAGGTCTTTTTTAAAAAAGAGATCGACCGCTTAACTGAAGCCGGCATCCAGGTCGTGATGATCTTCGGCAACCACGACTACATGCGAAAAAGCGACCTCTTGGTCAAAGAGGGGTCATACTTTACGCTCCTAGGCGACGGCGAGCAGATCGAGCGCAAAGACTTTACTACTAAGTCCGGCTTTGCCTACAATGTGACTGGCTTTTCCTACGCTCACAACCACATTGAAGAAGACCTGCTCTCGCGCTTTCCAGAAAAGGCGCCAAGCTTCACCATCGGCCTGATGCACGCCGGGCAGGCTGCCGGGCGGAATAACGTCTATGCACCTTTCACCCTGGAAAAAATGCGCGAGCTTGGCTATGACTACTTTGCTCTAGGCCATATTCACGCCCGCCAGACCCTGCTGGACAAGCCGCTGGTCGTTTACCCCGGCAACATCCAGGGCCGGGATATCGGCGAATTAGGGGCCAAGGGCTGCTATTTGGTTGAGGTGGACGAAGAAACGCGGCAGAGCCAGCTGACTTTTTGCCCAAGCAGCCAGATTGTCTGGGAGCAGGCCAATCTGGTTCTGGATGCTCCCTTGTCAGCCAGCGACCTGGCCGACAAGATTGCGGCGACCCTGCGGGCTCATGAGAGTGCGGGCGTCAAGACTTTTGTCAGTTTAAAGCTAACGGGTTCAGAATACCTGACGCCGGACCAGCTGACCTTTTGGCAGGACCCAGCTGCCTGGGAAGAAGCGTCAAGCCGGGCTAATTCTGCCCGCCTCGTTGACTTCCGGGTCAAGGTGAGAGGGCTCGTCCAATTGTCCAGCACCGACCAGGTGGCCTTAGACCGGGCCAAGGTGGAGATTTTGTCTGAAGAAAAGATCAAGCAGCTGGCGGCTTCTTGGATTAAAAAGGATCCCGAAGCCCGGCGGCTGGCAGAAGATCCCGAATTTTTGGCCCAGGTCAAGGAACTGGTTTCCGTCAAATTGGCTGACCGCTTGCAAGAGCTTGGGGGGAGCGAAGAATGAAGTTAAAGCAAATCCAGATTTACAATTTTGGTCAATTCAGCGATGAAGTCTTTGACCTCCCGGATGGCAACCTGGCCGCCTTTTTTGGCGAAAATGAAGCCGGGAAGAGCACCACGGTCGCCTTTATCAAGCAGATCCTCTTTGGCTTCAATTTGAAAAATACCGCGTCCAGCTTTTTTGAAGACTATGAGCCCCTGTCAAAGGCCTACCCCATGGGGGGCAAGCTGGTCTTTGCAGGCGACGGCGACTGGGAGATCGAGCGGACCTATTCTAAAGGCGACAAGAGCAAGGTCGGCGCCGTCAAGGTCTGGCACCGGGGCCAGGAAGTGCCGGAGATCCTTTTTTACGACCAGATTCAAAATATCGATGGGAACTTCTACGCCGACAGCTTTATTTTTAACGAAGATCTGATGCGTAAGCTCGCCTCCTTGTCTGAAGAAGAAATTCTGGAGAACATCTACTACCTAGGGGCGGCCGAATCGAGCAAGCTCCTGTCTATCCGGAGCGACTTTGCTAAAGAAGCCAAGGACCTTTTTAAGGCCAGCGGGAAAAAGGCCCCGGTCAACCAGGACCTGATCTTGCTCAACGAGCAAAAAGAGCAGGTTGCCGCTAACGAGTCGGCCTTTGACGACTACCAAAAGCTGGAAAGCGCCCGTTTAGCCAAACAAAAGCAGCTGGCGGACCTGATGGCCATTCGCAAGGGTCAAGAAGCCCAGCTCAAGCAGTGCGAAAAGCTGCTGGAGCAGGCGCAAAATTATGAGAACTACCTGCGCTTAAAAAAGGCGCAAAAAGACGTGGCCTTTGACCCCGATCTTTACCAAAAGGCGGTGGACTTAAACGCCCAAATCAAGGCCCTGAAGACGGCTGCGGCCAAGGAAGTGGCCGAGCCAGTCGACCTGACTGACCTGTCAGGGGCCAAAGCCCAGTTGGCCAATTTTAAAGGACGGCTAGAGGACTTGACCCGGACCCTGCAGACCAGCCAGCTCCAATACGAGCAGCTGGAAGACAAGCAGCGGAATATTTTGGAATTTTCGCCTGACCTAGCCGATGTTAAGGACATGCCCGTGGCCGACTTTCAGCAGCTGCAGGCCGACTGGGAAAAGGTGAACGCCGAAAGCCAGGCCGAAGCAGTAGATGAGGCACCGCTGGCCAAAGGGTTGCCGCTTGCAGGCGGGATCTTGCTGGCTGCTGGGCTGGTGGTCCTTTTTGCTAATCGGACTTTGGGGATCCTTTTGCTGCTGGTTGGTGCCGGCCTTTTGGCCTATGCCTTTTACCAAAAGGGGCAGGCGGGGCAAGAAAAGGCAGCTGCTAACGATTTGAAGCAGGCTTTTGCCAAGAAGTACGGCTTTAGTAGCAGCGTCAAGGTGGACAGCCTGGCCAATCCGTACCGGGACTACTCTTTAAACCGGAAGAGCATGGTCAGTTTGGACCAGCAGATCCAGGAAAGAGAAGCCGAGCTGGCTGACCTGGGTCAGGAAGTGGCCCTTTTTGCCAAAAAGAACCCCGAAAATGAACCAGCCTTGATCAACAAGCAGCTAGTCGGCGCGGAAAAGCAGCTGGAGGATTTGGCTGACCAGCAGCGGGTTTACCGGCAAAAGCAGGAGGCGCTTTCTGGCTACCAAAAGCAGATTGCTGATCTGGAAAAGCAGCTGTTGACCATCTTTAACCAGGCTAAAGTTGCAGACTTAGCGTCTTACCAGGCACTGGCTGCTGCTAAGCGCGAGCAGGACACGGCTAAGGCGCAGATCGAGGCCCTGGCCAACAGCCTGGGCGACCAGCTGCCACTTTTTGAAAAAGCCGGCTTTGACTTAGCAGCCTTGAAGGGCAAGATGGCGGGCCTCAGCCAGCAGCTGGCCGATAGCGACCGCGACCTGGCAGCTCTCCAGCAAGAGTCGGCCAACATTAAGGCTGAAGAGCGCCAGTACGCTGACTCCAGCCAGGTATACGAGGGCAAGCAGCAGCTGGCCCAGCTGGAAGAGAAGTTTGCCCGCGACAGCCAGAACTACCTGGCAACGCTTTTGGCCGGGGAAGTCATCGGCCGGACGCTGGATTTGGCGTCAAACGACCGCTTCCCCAAGATGCTGGTCTTGGCTAAAAAGTACTTCGCCTTGCTGACGGGCGGCCGCTACCAGGACATCCTGTTGCCAGAAAAAGTGTCCAAACGGACGCCGATGAAGGTGGTCAGAAGCGACAAGAAGAAGCTGGCGGTCCAGTACCTGTCACGGGGGACCCAGGAGCAGCTCTACTTTGCCTTGAAGCTGGCTTTTGTCATGCAGATCAAGGACAAGATTGACCTCCCAATCCTAATCGACGACTCCTTCGTCAACTTCGATGGGCCAAGAACGACCAATATCGTGAATCTGTTAAATGAGCTGAGCAAGAACAAACAGATTCTGGTCTTTACCGCTCGCGAAGACTTGGCCAAGCAGGTTTCGGAAGTCCCGTACCGCTACGTGAAGGAGGAGGCCCATGCTTAAACATTTACTAGACTACAATGAGGGCGAAGAATTCGACTTGACCCTTTTGGTGAAAAATTCCCAGCTGCGGCAGGACAAAAAGGGCAAGCACTACTTGCTCTTGCAGCTGGCCGACAAGTCCGGGGCGGTCCGGGCCAACTACTGGCAGGCAGAGCCAGAAGACGCCAAGCGCTTTGAGACGGGAACGATCGTCGAAGTGGCGGGTCTGCTCGAGGACTACCAGGGCCGCGACCAGATCAAGATTTTTTCCATTCATCCGGTTAGCGCTAGCGAGGACGTGGACGTGAGCCAACTCGTCGCCGGCGCTCCGGAAGGGGAAAAGCAGATGCGGCGCGAGATTGGGCAGTTTGTCGCGGAGATTAAGGAAGATAACTGGCACAAGCTGGTCAAGTACCTGCTGAAAAAGTGGGATGCGCGCTTTTTCAGCTATCCGGCGGGCAAGTCCAACCACCACGCCTATGAAGGCGGGCTGGCCTACCACACCTTGACCATGTTAAAAGACGCGCGGGGGCTGGCTGACAACTACCCGGCGGTCAACCGGTCGCTTTTGTACGCGGGATGCATCCTGCATGACATGGGCAAGGTGCTGGAGTTGTCGGGACCGGTCCAGACCAAGTACACGGCTGAAGGCAACTTGGTCGGTCACCTGGTCTTGATCGACGAGCAGCTGGTTTTGGCGGCTCAGGCGCTGGGGATCGACCAGGAGAGTGAGGACCTGCTCTTGCTTCGGCATATGGTCTTGTCCCACCACGGCAAGTACGAGTACGGTTCGCCGAAGTTGCCGGCTGTGCTTGAAGCGGAGCTGTTGCACCGGATCGATGACCTGGACGCGGCAGTCAACGCGATTACGCGGGAGCTGGGCGCCACCAAGCCGGGCGACTTCACCTTGCCGCTGTCTTCGCAAGACGGCCAGCGCTATTACCGGCCGAAAAAAGAATATCAGTAAAAAAACCGACCGTGAGGTCGGTTTTTTGTGTGGGGTGGGGTGTTGTGGAGGGGGCGTGGGATGGGCGTGGGTTGTGTGTGGCGCGCAGTGTGGGTCGGGTGTAGGTTGGGGGCCCCCCGAAGTATGTCAACCGGTTGGGATTTTGGCGGAAATTGCCCCCGAAGTATGTCAACCGGTTTGATTTTTGGCGAAAAATGCCCCCAAAGTATGTCAACCGGTCTGATTTTTGGCAGAAATTGCCCCCAAAGTATATCAACCGGTCCGATTTTTGGCGGAAAACGCCCCCGAAGTATATCAACCGGTTTGATTTTTGACAAACATTGCCCCCGAGATATATCAACCGGTTTGATTTTTGGCGAAATCGGCCCCTGAAGTATATCAACCAGTCCGATTTTTGACGAGATCTGCCCCCAAAGTATGTCAACCGGTTTGATTTTTGACAAACATTGCCCTCAAAGTATGTCAACCAGGCTTGGTTGAGTCAACTTGGGGGCAAAAAACTGAAAGATTTAGTCTGGTTGAGTCAACTTGGGGGCAAAAAACTGGAAGATTTAGTCTGGTTGAGTCAACTCGGGGGCGAAAAATGGGGAAATTTAGTCCGGTTGAGTTAACTCGGGGGCAAAAAATGGGGAAATTTAGTCCGGTTGAGTCAACTTGGGGGCGAAAAACGGGGAATTTCAGTCCGGTTGAGTCAACTTGGGGGCGAAAAAACGGGAAAACGGAGTTGGTTGAGTCAAGTTGGGGGAGGATGACCCAAAACGATGCCAACTAAAATGACTAGTAGCCCAAAATGATCTCAGGTTGCACAATAATTTACTCAACTGGTGCCCATTTTTAAAAAAAGCCTCACAAAAACATACTCAAGTAAGGGAAGTAGCAGCCCAAAACTTACTCAACTGCCGGTGGTTTTTGCCCAGTTGAGTAAGTTTATGAGCAGTATTTTGGTTACTTGAGTAAGATCGTGAGCAGCTTTTTGCCTACTTGAGTAAGATTGTGAGCAGCTTTTTGCCTACTTGAGTAAGATCGTGAGCAGCTTTTTGCCTACTTGAGTAAGATCGTGAGCAGCGTTCTGGTTACTTGAGTAAGATCATGAGCAGCTTTTTGTCTACTTGAGTAAGATTGTGAGCAGCATTTCCCGTACTTGAGTAAGATCATGAGCAGCTTTTTGCCCAGTTGAGTAAGATTATGAGCGGCGCATACCGTACTTGAGTAAGATCGTGTGCAACACCCCGCCCCTACCAAGCCCCAGCCACGTCCACACCGCCCAAAAAATAAACAAAAACAGCTTTCCGCCCAGATGGCGAAAAGCTGTTTTAATACCTAACTTATTAGTTTGAGCTTGAAGTAGTAGTTGCGCTAGATGATGAACTTGATGGGTTCAGGTAGCTAGCAAGCAGGTTCTTGCTCTTCAAGTCCTTGTCCTTGATGTTCACGTCAGCCTTCTTCAAGACCTTACCGATGATCTTAGTCATCACAGTTGAGTTTGAAGCCCACTTAGTGTAAAGCTGGTTGTCGATGAACTTCTTGTTGGCTTTGGTGTTGTAAGCACCCTTTTCAGTGGTCTTCAAGACCTTGATAACTTCGTAGCCAGATGAAGTCTTAACTGGAGTGGTGGTGTATTCACCTTCCTTAAGCTTCCAAACGGCGTTCTTGAAGGTGCTGCTCAAGCTGGTGTCAGTTGAGTCAAAGGCTGCAAGCTTACCAGCCTTCTTCTTAGTGGCAGTATCAGTTGAGTACTTCTTAGCCAAAGTTGCGAAGCTAGTGCCGCTCTTCAGCTTGCTGATCACAGTTTGAGCAGTTGACTTCTTAGCCACAACGATGTGTTGTACAGTCGTCTTCGTGTGGTAGCTTGCCCACCAGCTCTTTTCTTGCTTGGCAGTTGGCTTCTTCAAGTCCTTCAAGGCAGCGATTGAGTACAGGTTGGTTGCCAAGTTTTGCTTGAAGCTCTTAGTAGTCAAGCCGCTGTAGCTCAACACAGTTGAGAAGCTTGAACCGTATTGCTTCTTGTACTTGTTGTATTGGGCATCGATCTTCTTTGAAGATACCTTGTCGCCGTATTGTTGCTTCAAAGTGCGGTAGATGATCAAGCTGACCAAGGTTTGTTGACCAGATGAAGTGTCCTTCATGGCTTCGTAGTAGTCATCTTGGGTGATTTTGCCGCCCTTATAGTTAACAACAGTTGCTGAGCTGCTTGAGCAGGCTGCGGTTGACAGACCAATAGCAGCTGCACCAGCTAAAATAGCGATTTTCTTCAAACTTTTTTTCATAAAAAAATTCTCCACATCCTTCATACGTACTGGTATCTAATATAACATATTTTTGCGGAATTAGATTGCAATAGTTCGAAAGTTCATGAAAAATATCTATTTTCTTAGGAAATTCTTTAGATCACAAATGCGAAAAATTACCGCTTCCAGTTCCATGGATCTTGGTGCCATGCCAAAAGTTCTTCGTATTGTTCCTTAGTAACTGTCTTAGAAATTTCTTGTTCGATCAGTTCCCGGTAGTTCAAAAGCGGTGCAAACTTGGTATCAGCTTTCTTAAAGTTTTCGTCTGCATCTGGCAAAAGGTAGGTGAAGATGGAGCTGACGCCGTCAACGTGGGCGCCGGTGTCCTTGACTGCTTGCACGGCGCTCAAAACGCTGCCGCCAGTTGAGATCAGGTCATCGATCAAAACGATGTGGTCGTCCATGGACAGGCGGCCTTCAATTTGCCGGCCTTGGCCGTGGTCCTTTGGCTTGGAGCGGACGTAAACCATAGGAAGGTTCATCACTTGGGCTACCCAAGCAGCGTGAGGGATACCAGCGGTTGCAACCCCGCCGATCACCGTTACTTCTGGGAATTCCTTTTTAATCAAGGCAGCCAGGTTTTCGGCAATGGCTTGGCGGAGTGCTGGGAAAGAAATAGTTTGACGCAGGTCAGTGTAGATTGGGGAGTGCATCCCGCTGGCGTAGACAAAGTCCTTGTCAGGTGAAATAGTAACGATCTTCTTGTCAATCAATTCGCGGATAATTTCGTTGTTGTTCATTATTTAGTCCAGTCCTTTAAAATTTCTTCGTATGCAACTTGTGGGTTTTCAGCTTGGGTGATTGGCCGGCCAACGACGATGGCGGTTGAGCCGTTTTCCCGGGCTTGGCTTGGGGTCGCCACTCTGGCTTGGTCGTCTTTTTTGTATGAGGCTGGCCGGATGCCCGGAGTGACGAACATGAAGTCGTCGCTGAATTCGTTCTTCATGGCCTTGACTTCAAGTGGGGAGCAGATGATGCCATCTGCGCCTGCCGTTTGGGCCTGGTGGGCCAGACTCTTGACTTCGTCAGCCAGGCTCAGTGAGCAGTGCTGCTCGTCACGCAGAACGTCTTCTGAGATGGAAGTCAGTTCCGTTACGGCCAGCAGCTTTGGCACTTCCTTGCCTTCTGGCGTGCCTTCGATCAGGCCTTCTTTAGCCGCCTTGATCATTTCCTTACCGCCTAAGGCATGAACAGTCGTGCAGTAAACGCCCAGGGCTGCCAGCTGTCTGGCCGTCCGCTTGACGGTGTTGGGAATGTCATGCAATTTTAAGTCTAAAAAGATTTGGTAGCCCTTGGCGGACAGGTCGCGGACGATCTCTGGTCCGTATTGGTAGAACATTTCCATCCCCAGCTTGACGTGCAGCTTGCTTTGTGGCTGCAGCTGGTTGAGAAAAAGCCACATCTTTTCTTGATCATCAAAATCTAAGGCAATAAATAATGGTTTGCTCATGTCGGCTCCTTATTTTTTGTAAGCAAAAACCCGCCAGAGTCTAGAAAGAGACCAGGCGGGCAGAAAATGTGCTTAGTTATAACATTTGCGTTGCGTTTGCTTGTGGTCTCTCTGTACCATTTAAAGCTCAATCAACAAAAGATTATCACGATGCCCGCTAAAAATCAAGCTTGCCTTTTATTATTTTTTGTTGCATAATTTTGTCGAATTGAAATGTTAAAAAGTTAACAAGTAACGGAGGCAAAATGACTAACGATGTAAAGATGGCCGTCTCCTTGCCCGGCCTCAAGCTGAAGAATCCCGTAATGCCAGCAAGTGGCACCTTTGCCTTTGGCGATCTGCCAGAAAATTTCGATTGGGACCAAATGGGGGCGATCGTGATCAAGACCGCGACCCGGCACGCTAGAACCGGGAACCCCCAGCCGCAAATTGCCCTCTTAGAAGACGGCGTCATGAACGCGGTTGGCTTGACCAACCCGGGTTGCGAAGTGGTGGCCAGTGAAAAAATTCCTGCTTTACGGAAAAAGCACCCAGACTTGCCAATCATGGCCAGCGTAGGCGGGGAGAGCGTCCAGGACTACCTGGAAGTAGCGGAGATTTTGGCTAGTGCCAAGCCCGATGCTTTGGAGCTCAACCTGTCTTGCCCAAACGTGTCTGAAGGCGGGATGACTTTTGGCATCGTACCCGAAATGGTGGAAGAGATTACCAAGAAGGTCAAAGACCGCGTCGACATCCCGGTTTACGTCAAGCTGACGCCAAACGTGACCGACATTACCGAAATCGCTAAAGCCGCTGAAAGAGGCGGCGCCGACGGTTTAACCTTGATCAACACCCTTTTGGGTCTGCACCTAGACCTGAAGACCCGCCGTCCAGTTTTAGGCAATGACTTTGGCGGTTTGTCCGGCCAAGCCGTCAAGCCCGTAGCCGTCCGCATGGTGGCCCAGGTGAAAAAGGCGGTCAACTTGCCAATCATTGGGGTTGGCGGGATTAACTCGGCAGAAGACGCCGCAGAATTCATTTTAGCCGGCGCTAGCGCCGTTCAAATTGGCTCCATGGCCTTCCATGACAAATTAGCCATCAAGCACGTGGTAGACGCCTTGCCGGGCGTTTTGGCCGACATGGGCGTAAGTGACGTCAATGACTTAGTTGGCCAGTGGCAGTCTAACAAGGCCTAGTAGAAAACAGAAGATTTTTGCCAAGCAAAAAGGAGTTACGCATCGTAACTCCTTTTTCTTAATTTTCGCTTTGGTTGAGGTCGCCATTTAGGTCCTCGGTTAGTTGGTCAATCTTGGCTTGGAGGGCGTTGATTTCCCGGTCAGCCTCTTCTTTGAAGTGGTCGACATTGGTGTTGAGGTCGGCTAATAATTGGCTGGCTTCTGGCACCGAGCTGGCCAAGCGCTCGCCGGCTTCATGAGCCCGGCTTAGGCTGTCTTCCAGATCCTGCTGGGCTTCTTTAAAGCCATCGGCGTCTTCTTTCAGGTATTCCCGGGCCGTCTTGCCTTTTTCATCTGGCAAAAAGGCAAAAACCGCGCCGGCAATAGCCCCGGTCAAAAAGCCCAGGCTAAAATGCTTCAAACTCATCTGGTTCCTCCTTAAAATTGTTCCTTAATCTTGTCACAAACGGCTTGGTACTTAACTTCGTCGTATTGGTCAGCGTTGTTTCTGGTGAAGAACTTGATGCCGTCGCCTTCCCAGCGCGGGATGAAGTGGATGTGAGAGTGCATCACCACTTGGCCAGCAACTTCGCCGTTGTTAGAAGTGATGTTCATACCGGTAATCTTGTCGTTAGACTTTTTAATGGCACGGGCAATTTCTGGGATGTACTTCAAAAAGCGTTCAGCATCGGCTTCTTCGTAGTCAAAGAAGTTGACCAGGTGCTTTTTAGGCACCATCAAGACGTGGCCTTCGTTGACTTGGGAAATGTCTAAAAAGGCCTTAACGT
>NZ_JBJFHB010000076.1:20528-24536 GCF_051893255.1 Lactobacillus sp.
ACCATCAAGACGTGGCCTTCGTTGACTTGGGAAATGTCTAAAAAGGCCTTAACGTCATCATTTTCAAAAACGGTGTAGCTAGGAATTTCGCCTCTAATGATCTTGCAGAAAAGGCAGTCGTCTACTAAGTTTGATTCAGTCATTTTTCGTACCTCTTTTTTTCATATTTATCGGGTTATCTATCTTTATCTTTTAGATTATCCTTGTCTTCATGCTATCATATTAAAGAGACAAAAACATGAAAGACGAGAAAAATGACACTAGAAATTACAAACTTAACGGGAGGCTATAGCGGCATCCCGGTCATCAAGAACGTGAATTTAACGGTGGAAAAAGGGCAAGCCCTGGGCCTGATCGGCCTAAACGGGGCGGGCAAGTCCACCACCATCAAGCACCTGCTGGGCCTGCTCCGTCCGCAAAAGGGCACGATCACTTTGGACGGGGTGGACCTCGCCAAGCAGCCGGCCCAATTTAAGAAAAAAGTAGCATACATTCCGGAAACGCCGGTGATTTACCCGGAATTAACCTTGAAGGAACACTTAGAGCTGACGATGCTGGCTTATGACCTAGGCGAAGACTCTTGGGACAAGGCGAATGAGCTTTTAACCATGTTCCGCCTGCAAGACAAGCTGGACTGGCTGCCAGTCCACTTTTCTAAGGGGATGCAGCAAAAGGTGATGATTGTCTGCGCCTTTTTGACCAAGGCCGAGCTCTTGGTGATCGATGAGCCTTTCACGGGGCTTGACCCACTGGCGGTAGCCAACTTTATCGATTTGATCAAGCAGGCCTGTGCTGATGGCAGAGAAGTGCTGATGACCACCCACGTTTTGGCTGATGCCCAGCAGGCCATCAAGACCTACGCCATCTTAAACCAGGGGACAATCGAGTTTGTCGGCAGCTTGCCGGAGATCCGGGCGCACTACGGCTTAAAGGAAACCGACTCCTTTGACAAGCTCTACCAGGTCTTATACCAAGAAGAGAGCAGGGATCAGCATGCGTGAATTAGCGAAAAAAAGGCTGAGCGCCAACTTCAAGCAGTCGACCAAGTACCTGGCCCTGGTCTTTAACGACTTCTTCGTCTTGGCCTTGATTTTCATCTTTGGGGCAGTCATGTTCTGGTATGCCAAGATCATGAAGGTCTTGCCGGCGGGTAAGTGGTACTATCCCTTGATCTTGGCCGGCATCCTTTGGATTGCCAGCCTGCCGGGAAAGCTGGTTACGCTGTTTCAAGAAGCGGACCGGCAGTTTCTTTTTACCCAAGACGACGCGGTTAAAAACTATTTGGACGAGATGCGGGGCTACAGCCGCCTGCTTCCCGCCATCTTGATCGGGATCACGGCAGCCATCCTCTATCCTTTTGCCAGCTTGAAGGTTGGCTTAAACGGTAGCAACTATCTTTTTTTGGTCTTGGCCCTTTACTGGGGTAAAATGGCCGAGCAGCAAGTGGTCAGTCAGGAATTTACCTTTGACCACCGGGTAAAAAAGGCGTCCTGGCTGATTCGGGGCTTGAACCTGACCATGCTTTTAGCCGCACTTTACCTCATCCCGCAAATCGCTGGAATCGTCATCTTGATCCCGGTTGCGGCTTCCTTTTTCCTGAAAAAAAGAGGGGAAAAGCGGCAGGGACAGGTCTTTGATTGGCAATACGCCATCGACTATGAAACTGAGCGCAAAGACTTAGTCTACACAGCCTTCTCGCTGTTTACTGACGTGCGGGAGAAGCGGGTCAACATCAGACGGCGGAAGTACCTGGACTTCCTTTTGCCAAGCTTAAAAAAGGAAACTGCCAACAGCTTCTTGTTCCGCCGGTCGCTGTTGCGGAACCCAGAATACTTGAACCTGCTGGCCCGGATGACGGCCTTCATTGTCTTGATTAGCCTGATGATTGCCGACTGGACCTGGACGGTGCCGATTGCCTTCTTGATCCTCTACCTGACGGTCTGGCAGCTCTTACCACTGGCGGAAAACTATGACCGGAACATCATGTACCGGGTCTACCCGATTGACCAGGCAAAGAAGGGGCAAGACCTTAGCCGGGTTCTTTCTTGGGCGCTCTTTTTACAGGCGATCGTGGTTGCCGCCGTGTGGCTGATCGCTTTGCCTAAAGAAAAAATCCTCTCAGTTGGCCTGCTGCTCCTTTGGACCTTGCTTTTAGCCAAGTCCTACCTGCCTTACAAGACTAAGGAGGTAGAGAAGCGAGCGAGATACGGGAAGAAGAGCGGCAGAAGAAAATAATTTTTTAGCAAAATAGAAGATAAGACAAAATAGAAAGAGAAGAAATTTATGCGTTTAAAGAACAAGCCATGGGCAAATGACCTCGTTGACCAGCACCCAGAAAGTGCCTTAGACCGGCCAGACCCAAGCGAAAAGATTGACTGGGCAGCCCGCTTTGGCAATGACCACCCGATTGAAATTGAAATTGGCTCAGGCAAGGGTCAATTTATCACCACCCTGGCTAAGCAACACCCGGAAACCAACTTTGTGGCCATGGAAATCCAAAAGACCGCAGCCGGCATTATCTTGAAAAAGAAGCTGGATGAGGGTTTAGACAACCTGCAAATCCTCTGCGCTGATGCGGCTAACCTGGTAGCCTACTTTGGTGAAAATTCCACCAGCAAGATCTACCTGAACTTCTCTGATCCCTGGCCAAAGACCCGCCACGAAAAGCGGCGTTTGACTTACAAGAGTTTTTTGGCAGAATACCAAAAGGTCTTGACCGCAGATGGCATGATTGAGTTCAAGACTGACAACTCTGGACTTTATGCTTATTCCGTCCAAAGCATGAACAACTACGGGATGCATTTTGACTTTGTCTCCGTTGACCTCCACCATGAAAAAGCAGAAATCGTGGAAGCTAACGTGGAAACCGAATATGAGCACAAGTTTGCATCTAAGGGGCAGCCAATCTACTGTCTGCACGCTCAATTTTTGCCCAAAAATTAGTCGAAGACAAAAGACTTGCTTTTCTAGGAGAATCAGTTAGAATACTAGTAAGCAGTTTTCTTATTAAAAGTAAGTAGGAGGAAACCTATGGAAGATTACAAGGTAGTAGACCAGGCCAAGCTGGCCGACTTAGTCAAAGCAGGCCGCACGGTCGTAGAATTTTCAGCAGACTGGTGCCCAGACTGCCGCTTCCTCGATCCAGCCATGCCAAGCATTGAAGCCGACTTTGCGGACAGCAAGTTCATCAAGGTTGACCGCGATGGCTCCATTGACCTCTGCAAAGAAATGAATATTATGGGAATTCCTTCATTTGTTGTCTACCAAGATGGCCAAGAAATTGGTAGACTAGTTAATGGAGACCGCAAAACGAAGCAGGAAGTCGAAGCTTTTTTACGGTCAGTTGACTAGATAAAGAAGGGACCCTGATCTAATGATCACTAGCATTAATAAAGTAAGTTATCCTAACACCTTGATCGTCATCCTGGCTCAAGGCGAAGGCGAAAGCAAGTTTGAAGAAAAGGCTGACGTTACCCGCGTTACTGACGAAAAGGGCAAGCTGACCGGCTTCAACTTCTTTAACGTAAACGAAGTTTTGGACTACGACAAGCTGCCAAACGGCCAAGTTAAGCTTGATGCAGATCAAGTAGCTGCCTTGAACCAAAAGTTGGCAGAAGCAGGCTTTAGCGACAAGCTGGAAGTTGCCAAGCCAACTCTGGTTTATGGCTACGTTAAGAGCTGCGAAGTGCACCCAGACAGCGACCACTTGCACATCACCCAAATTGACGTGGGTGACGGCCAAGACCACCAAATTGTCTGCGGTGCACCTAACATTGCTGAAGGGCAAAAGGTGGTTGTCGCTTTGCCTGGCACCTTGATGCCAAACGGCGCACAGATTTGGCCAGGCGCCTTGCGCGGCGTTGAATCAGATGGCATGATCTGCTCAGCCCGGGAACTGGGCTTGGCCCACGCTCCGCAAAAGCGCGGCATCATGGTTGTGCCTGACACCTTTAAGGTTGGGGACGAATTCGAACCAACCAAGTGCGACGAATTGCTCGCCAGCGGCGT
>NZ_JBJFHB010000077.1:0-5999 GCF_051893255.1 Lactobacillus sp.
TATATTCTAATACTACTGATTTTCAGTGGTGTTCAAATTGATTATACAATCGACCGACAAAATAAAAGAGTATGTGCGCTCACATCGGTTTGAAATTAAGGTTTATATTATTACCTTGATTGTGTATTGTATTTTTCATAAATATATTGATGATTTTTTTGAAACTGTTCTGTATGGCATTGTAATTCTGTTTTTTATCGTTGTGTGGGGGATAGCTAATCTATCTTAAATGTTAACTTACACTTGGCATATATAAAAGCCGGTTTGCTAGGCTTACAAGGAAAAGGAGAGAGCAAAGATGTATCTGACTTTTTATAAAGACGATATTCCTTTTTTGAAAGAAAAATATCCTGAACTCTATACTTTACTCTGGCCAAATGGCATTCCAGAAAATACGGTTTACGGGGAATATGGGGCATTTAAGCGCCCGCTTAAAGATGAAGCAGAACTCCGCTATATTGAATCCAACTTTATAGATGCAATTGCTGATTCACTAACTCCAGACGGTCATGAATTAAGTAAGGATGGTTTGGAAATAGAAAGAATCTGGGATTATACCGAGGGCCGTGTAGCGGAGGAAAGCAAATGAGCCAAAATTACAAGCCGTATTCTGGCAAACGCTGGCGTGAATGGTCTGATAAAGGATCCATTTACGACTATAGCCAAGTAACTGAAGAAAATAGGAAGCACACCGAGTTGGCTATTAAAAAATTGCGTGAGATAAGAAAGAAAAAGTCCTCAGAGGAGTTTTTTGGCATAGATAGTGATACAGAAGACAAGACAGACAAAGAGCCAAACGAAAGGGAGCAGCCATGAACATTCAAATTTTTGGCACCAAGAAAAGTGCTGACACCAGAAAAGCCGAGCGCTTTTTTAAAGAGCGGGGGATCAAATTTCAATCCGTTGACCTCAAGCAAAAGGGCTTTAGCAAGAAGGAATTAACGTCGATCTTGCAAGCCGTCGGCGGGATGGACCAGCTGTTAGACGAGAACACCAAAGACCAAGACACTTACACCCTCATCAAGTACCTGACCGACCAGGACAAATTTGAGAAGGTGCAAGAGCATCCCTTGGTGGTCAAGCAGCCGGTAGTCCGCAATGGCCAAAAGGCGACGGCCGGCTACCAGCCAGATGTTTGGAAGACTTGGGAATAGCTGAGCTACATCAAGCAGCAGGATCCCTGTTATCAAGCCAACCTCAAAGCGGTCAGCATCAGCTGACCGTTTTTTCATATATCATTTAAGGGCAATCTGCTGTATACTTGATATGTTATGTACCTATTGAAGGGAGTATTTACAAAAAATGGAACTTAACATGTCGCCGGCTGCCTATGCCAATAATCTGCTCCACATGGCGATCCCAGCCCTGGTCTGCTGGGGGATCTTAGCCCTGTCCATGTGGCGGGACCGCAGCCGTTACCGCAACACCGTCTTGTGCTTTATCGCCTTGCTGTTCACGATCCCGGTCGTCAGCGCCTTGTTTGGCCCCTGGCAAGAGGCCGCCTTTGCGGCGATCGCGCTCTTGATCGTCCTCGTCATCTTCTGCGTGCCCGTGATCTTAATCATTAACGGCGTGCAGATGATCAAAAAGGAGGGGACCCGGTTCCAGAACCTGTTGTCTTTGTTCTTAGGCCTGGTTGTTGGCGCCGGGGAAATCTGCACGGTGCTGGCCATTTTGCTGCCATACCTGGGTGTTTTCCAGTCCATGACCGAGCACGGGGCGCTCAAGGCCTCGCTTTTGTCAATGATCTTCGTCTTCATCGCCGTTTCCGTCGTCTACGGTTCGCTGGTCTTTGTCGCCTTCATGTTCTACACGCTCCTTCTCCAGATCGTGCCCCACAAGCATGACTTTGACTACATCATCATCCACGGCAGCGGCCTAATTGGTGGCAGCCGGGTCTCGAAACTTTTGGCTGACCGCCTGGACAAGGCGATTTCTCTGTATCAAAAGGATCCAACCCCGCCAATGATGATCCCGTCAGGTGGGCAGGGTGGCGACGAAGACGTCTCTGAAGCTTACGCCATGGCCCAGTACCTCCGTGACCACGGCATCCCTGACGACCACATCCTCTTAGAAGACCAGTCCCTCACGACCCTGGAGAACCTGCAAAACTCCAAGGCCCTGATCGACGACCGCTCTGGTCGTAAGTACACGGTCCTGGTGACCAGCAACTACCACGTTTACCGGGCTTTGCGCTATTGCCGCAAGATCGGCCTCAAGTGTACCGGCGTCGGCGCCCACATTGCGCCTTACTACTGGCCAAGTGCCCTGATCCGGGAATTTGTTGCCATCCACCATGAAAAAAGCACCTGCTGCTCTTCTTAGCTGGTTGGGCGGTGACCGTCTTGTCTTTGGTCCTGATTCTCTTTGACATGGCTTAAGCGGAAACTTTTTTATCGGCGGATCCTTTGTTCCAAAAGTAGCGTATACTGGAAGTAGACTATCTCAGGGGGCGCTTACATGCCAATTGTTAAGCTAAGAAAGCTTTTGACCGTACCCAAGGAGTTCACCGTCACCTCCGACAGCTACCACGTTTACCAAAGCGAGGACCGGATGCTCCTCCACGTGCCAGTCACCGTTGAGAATCCCTTGGGCAAGACGAATCTGGCTTATTTTAAGAAGTATGGAAAAAGAAGCAGGAGGACAAGCAATGAATAAACAAGAAACCTACCAGTGGCTGACCGACCACCAGATCCCTTATGAAGTGACGGAGCACAAGCCCATCTTCTCGATGGAGGACCTGCGCGACGTGGATCTTCCGTACCCTGAAGCCAATGCCAAAAATCTCTTCGTCCATGACCGGAAAAAGCGGCATTTTTACCTGATCCTGGTCCGGGGCGAAAAACGCGTTGACCTAAAGGCCTTTGCCCAGCAGCAAGAGTTGAAGTCTCTGTCTTTTTGCTCAGAAGGCGACCTCATGGACATTTTAGGCTTGACGCCTGGTTCGGTGACGCCTTTGGGTTTGCTCAATGATGACGAGCGCCGGGTTCACTTTTTTATCGATGCTGAATTTGCCGGTAACAAGGTGGCGGCCCACCCGATGGAGAATACGGCGACGGTGTGGCTGAATGCCGACGACCTGGTGCAGCTGGTCCGGGACCATGGCAACGAGGCCGAATACGTCGATATCCCGGTTTTACCTGAAGAATAAATTATTAGACAGCAAGTGCCTCAGGCACTTGCTGTTTTTGCTTGATTGCTCAAGTAGGGAAAAAGCTGCACAAAAACTTACTCAGCTGGGCAAATCGTTGCTCAATAACTTACTCAAGTAGAGAAAAAGCTGCACAAAAACTTACTTAAGTCGGGAAAAAGCTGCACAAAAACTTACTCAACTGGGCAAATCGCTGCACAAGAACTTACTCAAGTAAGAAAAATGCTGCTCAAGAACTTACTCAAGTAGTAAAAAAGCTGCACAAAAACTTACTCAACTGGGCAAATCGCTGCTCAAGAACTTACTCAAGTAAGGAAAAAGCTGCACAAAAATTATGTCAACTAACTTGGTCGCGCTGCTAGTTGAGTAAAATTTGGGCCGGGGGTTGGGTTACTTGAGTAAGTTTGTGTGAAGCTTTTTATGAAAAGAGACGCCAGTTGAGTAAGAATTGGGCCGTGCTTGTCGCTACTTGAGTCATTTTTGTGCAAATCAAGCCACGTTGTCAGTAAATATATGTATCTCTATAAAAGATTATCATTTTTCTAGCAATTTAGTCTTGAAAGTGCTACCATGGAACTAGAGAAAATATTTTTAAAGCATAACTAACCAATCCGGGGGAAAGAAGGAGACAAAAATGACTTTTCGCAAAGATTTCTTATGGGGCGGGGCAACCGCTGCGAACCAATATGAAGGGGCAGTCCATGAAGGCGGCGCGGCCCTGTGTACCGGCGACGTGATGACCAATGGATCTCACACCGTGAGACGGCAAGTTACTTGGAAAAAGCCGGACGGTGAAACCGGCTCAACGCCGCTTTGCTTCGGCTCACCAGAGCGTCACTTACCAGATGGCGCTGTGCCAGTCGAACTGGATGACCCGAAATATTACTACCCAAGCCACATTGCATCTGACTTTTACCACCACTATAAGGAAGACATTGCCCTAATGGCCAAGGAAGGCTTCAAGTGCCTGCGCTTTTCCGTTAAGTGGAGCCGGGTCTTTCCTGATCCAGAAGGTGAGCCAAATGAAGAAGGCTTGCGCTTTTATGAAAAGGTGGTCGACGAGTGCCTGAAATACGGGATTGAGCCTTTGATCACTCTTCACCACTACGAAACGCCGCTGATTTTTGCCCAAAAATGTAACGGCTGGAACGACCGGCGTCTGGTGGACCTCTTCGTTAAGTACGCTAGCACCCTGTTTGATCGCTTTGCCGGTAAGGTCAAGTACTACTTGACTTTTAACGAAATCAACCTGGTGGAAGCTGCGCCTTACGTAGCGGCTGGTCTTATCCACGCCGACCCGCAAAACATTGCTAACGCGGCTTACCACCAGTTCCTGGCATCGGCTAAGACGGTGATTCGGGCTCATGAAACCCACCCTGACATCAAGGTGGGGATGATGCTGGCCTTTAGCCCTTGCTATGGGCTAACCAGTGACCCAGCTGACCAGCTGCTGGCCAGCGAAAGACAAAATAATACTTTGGCCTTTTCTGACGTGATGATGACTGGGGAATACCCGACTTACAAGCTTTTGGACTATCAGCGCCAAGGTATTGTCCTGCCAGAAGAAGCCGGCGATCAAGAGCTGCTCAAAAAAGGGGTTTGCGACTTTTTGTCCTTCTCCTGCTATGGGTCAGCCACTTACACGACCCACGAAGATGCCTTGATCGGCCAAGGCAATGGTGCCAATGGCTCTGGCCAGGCGGCTAACCCATACCTCAAGACTAACGCCTGGGGCTGGGGGACCGACCCGCAGTGCCTCCGCATTGCTCTGAACATTTTTAACAACCGCTATCACTGCCCGCTCTTCTGCGTAGAAAACGGGATCGGTTGGAATGACCAGGTGGAAGACGGGACGGTCCACGACGACTACCGGATCGACTACATGCGGGTCAACATCCAGTCCATGAAGGACGCCGTTGAGCTGGATGGGGTGGACCTGATGGGCTACCTCTACTGGGGGTGCGTGGACATGGTGTCAAACGGCGAAGGCGAGATGGCGAAGCGCTACGGCCAGATCTACGTCGACGCCGACAACCACGGCCAGGGTAGCTTCAAGCGGTCGGTCAAGGATTCCTACTACTGGTATCAAAAGGTGATCGCTTCAAACGGTGAAGATTTGAAATAAGAAAAAGCAAGTGCTGGGGCACTTGCTTTTTTGTTTGAGGATTTTTTTGACAAAAAGTTTTGAGTACAAATGAGGGCGGAGAATCCGCGGTCTGATGGGAAAGTTGCTTTTTGGCTGAAATGTAAAAAGTCTGCTGGCTCAAGGGATGAGGGGGCGTCACCTGCAAGTTTCGTGAGGCATCATTTTTTTATTAAGATATGGATCGAAAAAATAACCGCTTACACGAAGGAGAAAAAGATCAGAATCAGTTATGCTTGAAATGTTAGATGGAAGCAGTCAGGGAAGATTGAAGCTTGCTTTTACAGACTGGCCAGTTACGCCCTATAAATTGCCGTATGAGATGATCAATGAATGCCAGGATCTGCCCGGGATCGATGGACCGGGTCTTTATTTTCTAGTTGGCCGCGATGGCGTCTATCCAGGACTGTACCTGGGAGCTGCTCGGTATATCTACAGCGAGCTAACCGACCATGTGATGGAGAACACCGTCTTTGCCTGGGACCAGGCGGTGGTTTTTCCGTTAGGTGGACTTTCTGATTTGGGTCAAACGGAACTCCAGAACTTGGTCTTTTACTTTTACAGCGGAGTCAAGGCAGCTGGTTCTTATGTCCTCTGGAATGACTTTGTGCCAAGGTATGATAATGCGGCTGACTTGCGGGCAGTGGGGCTGACCTATGGGAAGATTAAGGAAGCCTTGGAGCTGCTGGGATTTGATCTGTTTCA
>NZ_JBJFHB010000078.1:0-1578 GCF_051893255.1 Lactobacillus sp.
GACTACTCCGTCGAGTAATCATCCAACACTAGGTTAGTATGTTTGCTTTCCTTTTTTCTCCGCGTTAAGCGAAAGATTAGACCTAACATGTGGATCCGCATCAGCAAGTTGCCTAGGCACTGGCAGAGCCTTATACATGGCTCTGCGTCTTACTTTCATATTCATTCCCCCATCAACCAATCAATAATGTTCACCTGGCTGATCCCCTGGTCGTCAAAATGCCCCGGATCTTCAGTCAAGATGATCTTGGGATAGTTGTCATCGATCAGCCGCAGACTTCTAACTTCCCGTTGGTAGGTCTGTTCATCGTCCAAAGACAGCGATACCTGGTAGTACTCCCGTCTTCCATCCTTCACCACCACAAAGTCCACCTCAGTCTGCTGCATCACGCCAACATAAATCTCATATCCCCGCCGGCGAAGCTCCTGATACACAATCGTTTCCAGCCGGCTCCCCTTGTTGGGCCGCTTCTGCCCCACTAGGGCCCGGCGCAAGCTAATATCAACTGGATAATATTTGGGATTGATGCTCAGATACTTTTTTCCGCCGATATCAAAACGGTCGCAGCGGTAAAAAAGAAAGGCATTTTCTAAGAGCTCCAGGTAAGAGGCCACCGTGTTCGGCGTCGTCTTCTCTCCCATTGAGGTCAAGGTACCCGCAATTTTCTTAGGGCTAGTCAAGCTACCTGCTGTGTCTGTTAAAAAAGCTGCTAATCGTCTAACCAAAGTTGAATCGCTCTTATCTTTTTTGGCAAGCACGTCCTTGACTAAAACCGTGTTTACCACGCCATCAATGTAGTCGCGGAAACTTTCATCATCTGGCAGCTGCAAGGCAAAAGGAAAGCCGCCCCTGAGCAGGTACTGCTGGTAGCTCTCTTGCAAAGATTGATCAGGCTTAGCTTGGGCAAATTCCTTAAAAGATAAGGGATATACCGGAATTTCGATATAACGTCCAGAAAGCAGCGTCGCTAATTCACCTGACAGCATAAAGGCGTTAGAACCGGTAATGTACAAGTCAACATTGCTTTTAATAAAAAGACTATCAACTGCTTTTTCAAAATTAGGAACATTTTGGATTTCATCCAAAAAGATATAGTTCATCTGATCAGGCAGCAAGCGTTGACTTAGGTAGCGATAGAGTTCCTGGTAGTCAGTCAGCTTGGAAAAAGCTAGGTCCTCAAAGTTGATTGCTTGAATCTGCTCTGGTTGAACGCCATCAGCTAAAAGCTGTTGCTGAAACAGCTGCAACAGGCTAGATTTGCCGCAGCGTCTAACCCCGGTTAGAACTTTAATAATCTGCTTATTAGCTAATTTTTCTAGTTTTTGTAAGTAAGTTGGTCTTGGTACTAGCATAAAATCATCTCAATTAACTTCAACAAAATTGTATTTTCTAGATCTATTTTAAGTTAATTGAGACAAAATTGAAAATCTACTGTTTTATTTAAGTTAATTGAGACAAAATTAAAAAAACAAGTTCCATCCGGAACTTGTTTTTTCTATTATTTAGTTAAAAAGCCAACCACTCTGGTATAAACTTCCTCGCGGTTTTGGTGCAAACCGTGGTCACTGCCTTCGATTA
>NZ_JBJFHB010000079.1:0-23729 GCF_051893255.1 Lactobacillus sp.
TTTGCTTATTCAAATTCTTCTAGGGCCAAGGAGTAGTCTTCCCAGTCTTGGCTTAATTGGGCAATCTTTTCCTGCACCGCTGTAAGCTCTTCTTGCAGTGGCCCTAACTTGCTGAAGTCAGCGGCAATGGCTGGATCAGCCATTTGCTCTTGGAGGTCAGCTTCTTGCTGTTCCAGCTTGGCAATGTCTTTTTCCGCTTGCTCAACCTGTCTTTGCAGCTTCCGCTTTTCGGAATCGCGCTTTTTCTGCTCTTGGTAAGACAGCTTGCTTTCGCTGACATTTTTGGCAGGAGCAAGATCACTATTTGCTTCTTGACTAGCAGCCATATTTTCAGCAGCTGCTTCTTTAGCCTTTTCGTTCAGGTAGTAGGAGTAGTTGCCTTCGTAGATCTTGGCACGGCCATCTTTGGCCACCACGATCTTGTTGGCCAGTTCGTTAATAAAGTAACGGTCGTGGGAAACGAAGAGCAGGGTACCGTCATAGTCATCCAGCGCCTTTTCCAAAACTTCCTTGGCTTCAATGTCCAAGTGGTTGGTTGGTTCGTCCATCAAGAGGAAGTTGTCGTGCTCCATGGCTAATACCGTCAGCGTCAAGCGGGCTCTTTGCCCGCCGGACAATTGGCTGACCTTCTTGTCGATGTCCTTGGCGGTAAAGAGGAAGCTGGCTAAAATGGAGCGAATGTCTTTTTCATTCATCTCCTTGTGCCGGTCCCAGATGGTGTCGATGACGGTCTTAGAGTAGTCTAGCCCTTGCAGCTCCTGGTCATAGTAGCCAATGTCTAGACTAGCGCCGTATTTGATGGCGCCGGCCTTAACTGGCAGCTGCTTCATGACCGTCTTTAACAGGGTGGACTTGCCGATCCCGTTGTCGCCGATAATGGCCACCCGGTCGCCCTTGTTGACCTGGAAGGAGATGTCTTTCAGCATGGTCTTGTCAGGGTAGCCGACAGCCAGGTCCCTCAAGATCAAGACTTCCTTGCCTGATGGCCGCTCGCTGTTAAAAGCAATCCGGACCTTGGAGTCGTGTTTAGGCGGATCGATCAGCTCCATTTTTTCTAAGGCCTTGCGGCGGCTTTGGGCCTGCTTGGTCGTAGAAGCGCGCACGATGTTCTTTTGGATGAACTCTTCTTCTTTCTTGATCTCGGCTTGCTGCTTTTCATAAGTGGCTTCCAGCTGCCGGTCGCGGAGCTCGCGCTCAGCTACGTACTGGCTGTAGTTGCCCTTGAAGATGGTCAAGGTGCCGTGGTTCAGTTCAAAAATCTGCGTAGCCAAGTGATCCAAGAAGTACTGGTCGTGGGAAACCGTGACGATAGCGCCTTGGTAGTTCTTTAAAAAAGTTTCCAGCCAGTCCAAAGTCGACAGGTCCAGGTAGTTGGTTGGTTCGTCCAAGAGAAGGAGAGGGGGCTTTTTTAAGAGCAATTTGACAAAGCTGAGACGGGTCTTTTCCCCGCCTGACAAGCTGGCAATCTGCTTGGTCCAGGTGCTTTCCGGGAAATTAAAGCCGTTCAGCATGCTTTTGACGTCAGCTTGGTAGGTATAGCCACCATCTTGCTCAAAGGCGTACTGGGCCTGGTCCAGCTTCTTTAAGAGCTCTTCGTCTTCTGGGTGATCAGCCACCGCATATTGCAGCCGTTCAACCTGCTTGCCCCGTTCAATCAGCTGGTCAAAAACCGTCAGCATTTCGTCCCAGATGGACTTCGTTTCGTCAAAGTCATGCTCCTGGGCGATGTAGCCCAGGTCAATGCCCTTGTTGACGGTAAAAGCCCCATTGGTTGGCTCTTGCTTGCCAGTCATGATCTTGAGCAGGGTGGTCTTGCCGACCCCATTTGGGCCCACTAAGCCAATCCGGGCATTATTTTCAATTGAAAAGTTAACATTGCTAAATAGTGGAGCAGCGCCGAACCGCTGCTCTAAGTCGTGTCCTTGTGCTATTATCATAATTTTCACCTTGCAATATTGTACCATGTAACGGCGCCTGAATCGGTTATTTCTGTTTAAAAATGAAATTTTTTGCTTGTGAAGCTGGTAAATGTAAAGGGCTTTTAAGCAAATATTGTGAAAATTGTGCTTGCCAAATGACGGCAATAATGGGTATTATATATAGATGATTGATTACGATTTCACATTCACAAATTAGAGTTGGAGGCTTCTTATGAATAGTAAGATTAAGATCCCCAAGGCTACCGCTAAAAGACTGCCCTTGTATTATCGATACTTGCTGCTGCTAAATGATGAAGGCAAAGACAAGGTCTCATCTACGGAACTTGCTGAGGCTGTCCAAGTCGACAGTGCGTCCATTCGCCGCGACTTTTCATACTTTGGTGCCTTAGGCAAGCGGGGGTATGGTTATGACGTCAAAAATTTGCTGGGCTTTTTCAAGAAGATCTTGAATCAAGATACCTTGACTAACGTAGCTTTGGTCGGTGTCGGGAACTTAGGTCATGCTTTGTTAAACTACAACTTCAAGCGCAGCAACAACATCCGGATTTCCTGTGCTTTTGACATTAACCCGGAAATTACCGGCAGGATCACCCAAGGGGTGCCCGTTTACTCCATGGATGAAATGAAGCAGCAGATTTCTGACCAGCAGATCCGGATTGCCATCTTGACCGTGCCGCAGGCAACGGCCCAAAAGACGGCTGACGAGATGATTGAAGCGGGGATCAAGGGGATCATGAACTTTACCCCGATCCGTCTGTCTGCGCCAAACGGCGTCCGCATCCAAAACGTGGACCTGGCAACGGAATTGCAGACTTTGATTTACTTCTTGGATTCCGACCAATTGGCCGAGCAAAAAGATGATGACAAGAAAGAATAACAGTATTTGGTACAATATCTGGTACAATATTTTTCTAGTAAAGAAAAAATGTTGATAAATCGCCATTTCTAGCACTTTTTAGCACTCGGTGTTAAAAAGTGCTATTTTTCTCTTGCCTTTTTGGCAAAAAAGGATTATATTCATAGTTGTAAGTTAGCACTTGATCAATAAGAGTGCTAAGCAAATAATTTGACTATTAATTTCAGGAGGGAATAACGTGTTACAACCAATTGGAGATCGCGTGATCGTTGAAGTTAAAGAAGCTGAAGAACAAACCGTTGGTGGCATCGTACTTGCTTCCAACGCTAAGGAAAAGCCAACCCAAGGCAAGGTCGTTGCCGTTGGCGCTGGTCTTTACGCTGAAGATGGCAGCAAGCTTCCTATGACCGTCCAAGAGGGCGATGAAGTATTATACGATAAGTATTCTGGCACCAAGGTGAAGTACGAAGGCAAGGAATACTTAGTCCTTCATGAAAAAGACATTTTGGCAATCGTTAAGTAATTTAAGGAGTGCAGGTTAAAAAATGGCAAAAGACATTAAGTTTTCAGAAGACGCAAGACGTTCCCTTTTACGGGGTGTAGACAAGCTGGCTAACACGGTTAAGACGACCTTGGGGCCAAAGGGCAGAAACGTTGTTTTGGAACAAGCTTACGGCAACCCAACCATTACTAACGACGGTGTAACCATTGCCAAGGCAATTGAACTGGAAAACCACTACGAAAACATGGGTGCCAAGCTGGTTGCTGAAGCTGCTTCAAAGACCAACGACATCGCCGGTGATGGTACCACTACTGCAACTGTTTTGACTCAAGCCATCGTTCAAGAAGGCATGAAGAACGTTGTTGCTGGCGCTAACCCTGTAGGCATCCGCCGCGGGATTGAAAAGGCTACTGACGCTGCTGTTGAAGCTTTGCACAAGAACAGCCACGAAGTTTCCAGCCGGGACCAAATCGCCCAGGTTGCTTCAATTTCCAGTGCTTCAAAGGAAATCGGTGACTTGATCGCTGAAGCCATGGAAAAAGTTGGCAACGACGGCGTAATTACCATTGAAGACTCACGTGGGATCGAAACTGAACTGAGCGTTGTTGAAGGGATGCAATTCGACCGCGGCTACCTGTCACAATACATGGTAACTGACAACGACAAGATGGAAGCCGACTTGGACAACCCATACATCTTGATCACTGACAAGAAGATCTCAAACATCCAAGACATCTTGCCACTGCTTCAAGAAATCGTGCAACAAGGCCGCGCACTCTTGATCATCGCTGACGACGTTTCAGGTGAAGCTTTGCCAACTCTGGTCTTGAACAAGATCCGTGGTACCTTCAACGTAGTTGCCGTTAAGGCTCCAGGCTTTGGCGACCGCCGCAAGGAACAACTTGCTGACATCGCTGCCTTGACTGGTGGTACGGTGATTTCTGAAGACCTTGGCCTTGAATTAAAGGACACCCAACTCAGCCAACTTGGTCAAGCTCGCCGCGTAACCATCACCAAGGACTCAACTACCATCGTTGATGGCTCAGGCTCAAAGGAAGCTATCCAAGAACGCGTTGACACCATCAGAAAGCAAATCGAAGACACCACTTCTGACTTTGACAAGAAGAAGCTGCAAGAACGTCTTGCTAAGCTCACTGGCGGCGTTGCTGTGATCCACGTTGGTGCAGCTACTGAAACTGAACTCAAGGAACGCCGCTACCGCGTAGAAGACGCCTTGAACGCTACCCGTGCAGCCGTTGACGAAGGCTACGTAGCTGGTGGTGGTACTGCCTTGGTTAACGTAGAAGATGCTGTTAAGGCTGTTAAGGGCGACACTGCTGATGAACAAACTGGGATCAACATCGTTGCTCGCGCTTTGACTGCTCCAGTTCGTCAAATCGCTGAAAACGCTGGTCAAGAAGGCTCAGTTGTCGTTGACCATTTGCGCAAGGTTGACCCAGAAGTCGGCTACAATGCTGCTGAAGACAAGTACGTCAACATGATTGACGAAGGGATCATCGACCCAACCAAGGTTACCCGTTCAGCTTTGCAAAACGCTGCTTCAATCGCCGGTTTGCTCCTTACTACTGAAGCTGTTGTCGCAGAAATTCCTGAAGAAAAGAAGGACGCTGCTGCTCCAGCTGGTCAAGGCGGCATGATGTAAAAAGCCTAATCCAAACACAGAAGAATTACTAAAAAAGCTTAGCCAATGGCTAAGCTTTTTTCTTGCCTGTGTCAATCGTCAAGGAATTGCGGGAAATGCTGTATAATAAAAGACAGTACTAAAAGTGAGGGAAGTTTTATGCCAAAAGAAGCCACAACGCCAATGATGCAGCAGTATTACCAAATTAAGAGCGAATACCCGGATGCCTTTCTCTTTTACCGGGTAGGGGACTTTTATGAGCTTTATGAAGATGACGCCATTAAAGGGGCCCAGATCCTGGAGCTCACCTTAACCCACCGGTCCAACAAGTCGGCAAACCCCATCCCGATGGCGGGCGTGCCCCACATGGCGGTTGATTCTTACATCAACACCTTGGTAGAAAAAGGCTACAAGGTGGCGATTTGTGAGCAATTAGAGGACCCCAAAAAGGCTAAGGGGATGGTCAAGCGGGGGATCATTCAGTTAGTGACGCCCGGCACCAAGATGGCTCAAGGGCCTGAAGAAGGGCAAGAGAGCAACTATCTGACTTCTGTTGCTGGCGGCCGGGGTGGCTATGGCTTAGCTTACAGCGACCTGTCGACGGGGGAAGTTTTTGCCACGACTGTGCCGAATTTTGACGAGGTGGTTAACGAGCTCTTGTCACTGCGAACCAAAGAAGTAGTCTTTGACGGGGAAATGCCGGCTGATGAGCGGGAAACCTTGGAAAAGGCTAACATCACCATCTCGCAGCCAGCTGAGTTGGCCGGCCAGCATGCTGAAATTTCATACGTTGAGCAGCTCCTGTCCAGCCCTTTGGAGAAAAAGGCGACCCGGCAATTGGTCGTTTATCTGCTGTCAACGCAAAAAAGAAGCCTAGCCCACCTGCAGGTGGCTGAAAGCTACGAGGTTGGGCAGTATTTGCAAATGTCCAACACCGTCCAAAGGAATTTGGAACTAACCCAGTCAGCGACAACTGGCAAAAAGCAAGGCTCACTTTTCTGGGTCTTGGACAAGACCCACACGGCCATGGGGGGACGCCTGCTTAAGCAGTGGCTGAGCCGCCCGCTTTTATCTAAAGAAAAAATCCTGGCCCGGCAAGAAATGGTGCAAGCCCTAATCGACAACTACTTCACCCGGGAAAATGTGGTGGATGCCTTAAAGGGCGTCTACGACCTGGAGCGGCTCAGCGGGCGGATTGCTTTTGGCAATGTCAATCCAAGGGAACTCTTGCAGCTGTCACGCTCCTTAAATGCGGTTGGCCCGATTTTGGATGCCTTAAAAGAGTCTGGTGATCCAAATTTAATGGCCTATGCCGCAGACATTGACCCCCAAGAAGCAGTCGCTGCCGACATCCAAAAGACCATCGTGGATGATCCGCCAATGTCGACTAAAGACGGCAACATCATCAGAGAAGGCGTTGATAAGGACTTAGACAAGTACCGCGGCGCCATGAACGGCGGCAAGCAATGGCTGGCCCAGATGGAAGTCTCTGAGCGGCAAAAAACCGGGATCGACAACCTGAAGATCGGCTACAACCGAGTCTTTGGCTACTTCATCCAGGTCAGCAAGGGCAATGTTTCCAAGGTGCCGCAAGACCGCTACATGCGCAAGCAAACCTTGACTAACGCCGAGCGCTACATTACGCCGGAATTAAAAGAGCACGAAAATCTGATTCTGGAGGCAGAATCCAAGTCAACGGAATTAGAGCATGACATTTTTACCAAACTAAGAGACCGGATCAAAGAGCACATTCCAGAACTCCAAAAATTGGGCAGACAATTGGCAGCCCTCGATGTTTTAGTCGCCTTTGCTGAAGATGCCGAAGAAAAAAACTATTGCCGGCCCACTTTTGCCAAAAAACAAGAAATCGACATTAAAAATGGCCGCCACCCAGTGGTAGAAGCGGTGCTGGAAGCAGGTTCTTACATCCCTAACGATTTGACCATGGACGAAGACACCAGCATCTACCTGATCACGGGGCCTAACATGTCCGGGAAGAGTACCTACATGCGGCAGATGGCCTTGATCGCGATTATGGCCCAGGTGGGATCTTTTGTGCCCGCCGAATCAGCGACTCTGCCAATTTTTGACCAGATCTTTACTCGGATCGGGGCAGCTGACGACCTTTATTCTGGCAAGAGTACCTTCATGGTGGAAATGAGTGAGGCTAACGACGCTTTGCAGCGAGCTTCCAGCCGGTCCTTGATCCTCTTTGACGAAATCGGCAGAGGGACGGCCACTTATGATGGGATGGCCTTAGCCGGCGCCATTATCAAGTACCTGCATGACAAGGTCGGGGCTAAGACCCTTTTTGCCACCCACTACCACGAATTAACGGAACTGGAGCAGACTCTGCCGCATCTAAAGAACATCCACGTCGGGGCCACCCAGGAAAATGGCAAGCTGATCTTTTTGCACAAGATCCTGCCAGGGCCTGCCGACCAATCCTACGGGATTCACGTGGCTAAATTGGCCGGTTTGCCAAGAGAAGTCTTAAGAGAAGCTTCCAAGATGCTGAAGCGGCTGGAAGCAGAAGGGGCCAGCGAAATCAACCCCGTCAGCCAGCAGCTGGATTTGTTTGCCCCGGCACCGATTGCAGAACCTGAGCCTGATCCAGACCAAGAAGCTAAAGATGACCTTCTAGACGAGATCAGCCAGACCAACTTGAACGAGATGACGCCGCTAGAAGTTATGCAACTGGTCAGCGATTGGCAAAAGAGACTGGAAGACTAAGATGGCAGAAATTCATGAACTATCAGAAAATCTAACCAACCAGATTGCCGCCGGGGAAGTTATTGAGCGGCCAGCCAGCGTGGTCAAGGAGCTGGTGGAAAATGCGATTGACGCTGAAGCCACCCGGATCCGGGTGGAAGTCTTGAAATCGGGTCTAACCCAGATTTCCGTTCAAGACAACGGGATCGGGATTGCCCCGGACCAAATCGACCTGGCCTTCATGCGCCATGCTACCAGCAAGATCAAGAATGAGCGTGATTTGTTTAATATCGCGACCTTGGGCTTTCGCGGCGAAGCCTTGGCGTCGATTGCGGCGGTTTCTCATGCAGAAATCCTAACCTCGGTTGACGGCCAGATTGGGACCAAAGCCGGCTTTAGCGGCGGGATCAAGAACTTTCAAGAAGATGCGGGCAGCCCGAAAGGGACCAAGATTACGGTCCGGGATCTTTTTTACAATACGCCTGCCCGGCTCAAGTATTTGAAGAGTCCCAAGACAGAGCTGCTAAAAATCGTCGATATCGTGGACCGGATCGCCCTGGGCCACCCAGAAATCAGTTTGACCCTGGCTAGCGACGGCAAGGTCCTCTTGAGAACGCCGGGCAACGGCAACTTGAAGCAGGACGTAGCCAACATCTACGGCCGCAAGGTAGCAGAAGAAATGGTGACGGTGGAAAGCGAGGACCCAGACTTTACCCTGTATGGGCTAATTTCTCAGCCGGACCTCACCCGGTCAAACCGCAATTTTATTTCGATTTTGCTTAACGGCCGCTATATCAAGAACTACCAGCTGGCTACGGCCTTGATGGATGGCTATGGCACTCAGCTGGCCGGGAAGAAGTACCCGATTGCCGTTTTGGCCATCGAAGCCGATCCCCTGTTAGTCGACGTCAACGTCCACCCGACTAAAGAAGAAGTTCGCTTGTCGAAAGAAAAAGAGCTGAGCCGGCTAATTACGGGGGCGGTCAGCCAGGCTTTGCTAGGGCAAGAGGAAGCGGAATCGGGTTCGAGTCCTCTTTTTAAGCTGACCCCTTATAAAAACAAGACCGAAATGGACCAGCTGGAATTCAACCTGGGGAAAAACGTGGTGGATTCTAAGCGGCCAGACGGCTTTTCCTTGCCAGAAGTCAGCGAAGCTGAACCAAAGGTAAAAGAAGAGGCAAAAAGCAAACAAGCAGAATCGGCTTTTGAAGCTAAACCGAATGTAGAAGAAAAAGGCGCAGTTAGAGACTACGTTGATTTAAACCAGGTTAGAGAAGACGACCAGTATGTCTTAACCAAGACCTGGGATCAAAACGTCCTGGACCAGGCGCAGTTTCCACCATTTGCTGGCGAAGACCAAGCTGTGGGCAATGAATTAATTGCGCCAGCTGACCGGGCGCTAGCTGCAAATTTGCCAGAACTGACCCTCTTGGGGCAGACCAAGGCTTATTTAGTGGCCAGCCATAAAGAAGACCTCTACCTGCTGGATCAGGTTGCCGTCAGAAGACGGCTGGAATATGACAAGATCGTCTCCAGCATCCAAAAAGCGGAGAACTACCAGCAAGGGCTTTTAGAGCCCATGGTCTTTGATTTTGGGCCATATGACTATGAAAAGCTGAAGGACCAGCTGCCTAAGCTGAAAAAGCTGGGCTTAATCTTAGAGGATTTTGGGCAAAACGCGCTCCTCATGCGGTCTTACCCAACCTGGATCAAGGGCGATCCTAGCAGCGAAATTAGAGAGCTGCTGGACCAATTTTTAAACGCCCGCAAGTTAGACGAGGGCAAGATGGTCAGCTTTTTGGCGGCCAAAGCAGCGGAAATGGCCGTGCCCCGGCGGATTAACTTGTCCGGCAGCGAGGCTAGTCAGCTGCTTAGAGACATCGCCAAGGCTAGCGACCCTTACCGGGATGCCAGCGGCCAGGTGGCCATCGTCCGCCTGAGTCAAACGGACCTAGGCAAGCTGTTTAAGAAGAACTAGAAATTAAAAAAGGATAACGGAGGAAGTCTTAGTTAGCTATGTATGAATATTTTGAAGGGACCATCGCCTACGTCACCCCGGCCTATGTCGTCATCGACGTGGGCGGCGTTGGCTACCGGATCTTGACGCCCACTCCTTATGCCTACCATGAAGGGGAAAAGGCCAAGATCTACATTGAGCAGGTCGTGCGGGAAAATGGCATCACTTTGTACGGCTTTAAGAGCCGGCAAGACAAGGGCCTGTTTAACAAGCTCAACCAGGTGTCTGGCATTGGCCCTAAGTCCGCTTTGGCCATCATGGCGGCCGAAGATAACGGTGCTTTAGCCAGTGCCATTGAAAGCGGGGAAGTCAACTACTTGACCCGCTTCCCTGGCATCGGCAAAAAGACCGCATCCCAAATCGTCTTGGACCTGCGGGGCAAGATGGGCAACTATGTGGCAGAAAACCTCTTTAGCGAAGAAGAGCCAAAGGCCGGCTTGTCTCAAGACCTGCAAGACGCCTTGGCAGCTTTGGCGGCTCTAGGCTACACTCAAAGGGAAATCGACCGGATCACGCCCAAGATGGAGAAATTGCCAGAAATGTCGGCTGACCAATACATCCGCAAGGGCTTGGGCTTTTTGCTGAAAAAGTAAATTTAAGTAAGAACGATAAACTAGGTGAAATCGATGCAAGATGAACACGTAACCAGCGCTGAAGCCGGAGCGGGCGAAGAAGCGACTGAATTGTCCCTTCGCCCCCAAACCCTCAGCCAGTATATCGGCCAAGGGCACGTCAAGCGCGACATGGAAGTTTATATCCAAGCCGCCAAAAAGCGGGGCGAAGCCTTAGACCACGTTTTGCTCTACGGCCCGCCAGGCCTTGGTAAAACGACCCTGGCCTTTGTCATTGCCAATGAATTAGGCGTTAATTTAAAAAGTACCAGTGGTCCGGCCATTGAAAGAGCCGGGGACCTGGTGGCCCTTCTTACCGACCTTGACCCAGGCGACGTCCTCTTTATCGACGAAATCCACCGCTTGGCCAAGCCGGTTGAGGAAGTCCTGTATTCTGCCATGGAAGACTACTATATCGACATCGTGGTGGGCGAAGGCCAAGCTACGCACGCCGTCCACCTGCCGCTGCCGCCTTTTACCCTGATTGGGGCAACGACCTTGGCTGGGCAATTGTCAGCGCCTTTGCGCGACCGCTTTGGCATTGTCGAACATATGCAGTACTACGAGCTTGAAGACCTAGAAGAGATCGTCTTGCGGTCCAGCCGGGTATTCCACACCGAAATTTCTGAAGATGCCGCCTTAGAACTAGCTCGCCGGTCCCGGGGGACCCCGCGGGTGGCCAACCGACTCTTAAAGCGGGTTCGGGACTTTGCCGAAGTCAAGGGCGAAAGCGAGATCTCTTTTGAAACGACGGCTGCCGCCTTGCGTCAGCTGCAAGTTGATGATGCCGGGCTTGACCAAACCGACCGCAAGCTCTTAAGGACCATGATCATGAGCTATGGCGGCGGACCCGTTGGCATTAGGACTCTAGCCTCCAATATCGGCGAAGACCGGGAAACGATCGAGTCTTTATATGAGCCATATCTCCTGCAAAAAGGCTTCATCGTTATGACGCCAAGAGGGCGGGTCGTTACCGAAAAAGCCTACCGGCAACTGGGCTTGCCTTTGCCTAGCGATGAAGCATAGCCAAAAGGCGCCTCTTGAAGTATAATGTTCTTTACAGTCTAACTTTAATAGCGAATAAGATAATTTTACGAGGTGGAAAATTTGAATACTTTTGTATTAGCAACTAGTAACGGCTCCGGCAGTAGCATCATGATGATCGTGATGCTGGCAGTACTTTTCGGCTTTACCTACTTCACCATGATCAAGCCGCAAAAGAAGCAGCAGCAAGAACGTCAAGACATGATGAGCAAGCTGCAAAAGGGCGACAGCGTAGAAATGGTTGACGGCTTGCGCGGCAAGATCGACTCCATCAACGACGCTGACAAGACGGTCGTTTTGGACGCTGATGGCATCTACTTGACCTTCTCTCGTTTGGCCGTAAGAACGGTTTTGAAGAAGGCTGATGCTGCTGAAGCAAGCGAAGCTCCAGTTAAAGAAGAAGCCGCAGAAGCAACTAGCGAAGCTAAGGAAGCTGCAGCTCCAGCTGATAAGGCTGATGCTGACAGCGCTGAAGACAAGCAGTAAGACGATTAAAAGTACCCAAAATAATTTGGGTGCTTTTTATTTTGTCTTAGCTTATAACTTGCTAAAATAGAAGTAGTTGTAAGTTTTTTGAGGTGCAAATCATGAATAATATTCCAGCAGTAATGATCATTTTTGGCGGCAGCGGCGACTTGGCCCACCGCAAGATTTACCCGGCCTTGTTCAACCTCTACCGGCAGGGGCTGATCCAAGACAACTTTGCCGTGATCGGTACGGCTAGACGGCCTTGGTCACACGACTACCTCCGCGAAGTCGTGTCAACCGCCGTTCACGAGTTCTTTGGCGAAGTCAATGAAGACGACCTGGCCGCCTTTGCCAGCCACTTTTACTACCAGTCCCACGACGTCACTAGCGTTGACCACTACAAGACTTTGAAAAAATTGGCCAGCGACTTGGACGAAAAGTACGCCTGCCAGGGCAACCGCATCTTCTACTTGGCCATGGCCCCAAGCTTCTTTGGCACCATTGCTGAGCACATTGCCGACCAGCACCTGACCGGGACCGGCTTTAACCGCTTGGTTGTGGAAAAGCCTTTTGGCACGGACTTAGCCAGTGCGCAGGTTTTGAACAAGCAGATCCGGTCATCTTTTAACGAAGAGCAAGTCTTCCGGATCGATCACTACCTGGGCAAGGAAATGGTCCAAAACATCCTGCCTTTGCGCTTTGCCAATCCCATGATCAAGGCCTTGTGGACCAAGGACCATATCAAAAACATCCAGGTAACCTTGGCTGAGCGCCTGGGCGTAGAAGCGCGGGGCGGCTACTATGACCAATCAGGCGCCATGCGGGACATGGTGCAAAACCACATCTTCCAAATTATTACCTTGCTGGCCATGCCAGAACCATCTCGCTTGACAGACCAGGAAATCCACGTGGCTAAAGAGGCGCTGCTGGACTCGCTGGTTATCCCAGATGAAGCCGCCGTTGCCCGGGACTTTGTCCGCGGCCAATATGCCGGAACGGAAACGACTTTTGAATACGTCAAAGAGCCAAACGTGGATCCAGACTCTAATACCGAAACCTTCGTGGCTGGGCATGCTGAGTTTAAGCGTGGACCTTTAGCCGGCGTGCCAATTTACTTCCGTACTGGCAAGGAAATGCGGGAAAAGAAGACCCGGATCGACGTCGTCTTCAAGGGTCAGCGCAGCATCTACGGGCAAGTAGCCGACAACACCCTGACCATTGAAGTCGATCCAACCGACCAAATCTACTTCCACTTAAACGGCAAGACCATCCAAGGCGGGGACCTGCGCAAGGAAAAGATCTACTACCGCTTTAGCGATGATGAGCAAGCCAAGGTGCCAGATGGCTACGAGCGCTTGATCCGGGACGTTTTTGTCAACGACTCCACCAACTTTACCCGCTGGAATGAACTGAGACAATACTGGAAGTTCGTTGACGCCGTTGAAGCTGCTTGGCAAAAGCAAAATGAAGCAGGCGTTAAGCCAGTTAAGTATCCGCCATACCTTTTAGGGCCAGCTGAAAGCAAGCAAGTCTTCCAAGACCCAAGCGATTCCTGGATTTATAAATAATGGCTGACCAGGACTTTTTGCCGCAAAATGACTTCTCTCGGCGGATCATTCACCTGGACATGGACTCTTTTTATGCATCTGTCGAAATGCGGGACAACCCGGCCTTAGCTGAAAAAGCGGTCGTGATTGCTCAAAATCCGCTTGAGCACGGCGGCCACGGGGTAGTGGCAACGGCTAACTACCGGGCTAGAAAATACGGCGTGGGGTCAGCCATGGCGGCCATTGAAGCCGTAAGACGGATCCCACCAGATGAACTAGTCTTTATCCCGCCTGATTTTGCCAAGTACCACCGGGTGTCTGACCAGGTCCACCAAATCATGCACCGGGTAACCGACCAGGTGCAAAGCGTGGCGCTAGATGAAGCTTACCTCGACGTGACCAAGAGCAAAATGCCGGACAAAAGTCCTCTGGAATTAGCCAGCTACATGCAGGAATGCATTTTTAAAGAACTTCATTTGACCTCGTCTTTTGGGGTCAGCTACAATAAATTTTTGGCCAAAATGGGATCAGAATATGCTAAGCCTTTTGGCCGGACCTACATTAGCCCCGAAGACGCGCCAGCCTTTTTAGACCGGCAGGACATCAAAGAGTTTCCCGGCATTGGCAAAAAGACCCAGGCTAAGCTGAGAGAACTTGGCGTCAATACCGGCAAGGACTTGAAAGACTTTGGCTTAGACCAGCTTCTGGCTACTTTTAAAAAGGCGGGCTACTATATGGCTTTGCATGCTTATGGCATCGACTTAAGCCCAGTGGTCTCAAGTAGGGCCCGGAAGTCGCTGGGCATGGAGCGGACCTTTGAGCCAGAAGTCTATTCTTTTGACCAGGCAGAAAACTACCTGCGGAAGTTTTGCCAAAAGGTGGCTCAAGAATTAGCGGCTAAAGGCCTGGTTGCCGGCGTGGTGGTCTTGAAACTCCGAGACCGCAACTTTAAAACCATTACCAGAAGGCAAAAATTGGCCAAGCCCAGCCAGGATCCGGACCTCTTTTACCAGGTGGCCAAAGAGCTTTTAGACAAGGAACCGGAATTTGTCGAAGAGGGGATCCGCCTGCTGGGAGTGTCGGCGGGCGAGCTAGAAGCCGGCCGCTACCAAGAAATCAATCTCTTTGAAGATAGCTAAAAAAGGCATTTTTTGTTACAATAGAAGGTCGAACTAGCGGCAGAAAGGAAAAGCGCATGAATACTTTTGATGAAATTTTTGACAAGATCAAGCAATACCCAACTATTATCCTCCACCGGCACACTAACCCAGACCCTGACGCCATTGGCTCTCAAGCGGGCTTAGCCAAGTCCTTAAGACTGGCTTTCCCTGACAAGAAGATCCTCTGCACCGGGGAAAATGACGTGGGCGATCTGTCTTGGATCAACCAGATGGACGAGGTTAAAGACGAAGACTACCAAGGAGCCTTGGTGATCACGACCGACACGGCCAACACCCCGCGGATTTCTGACCAGCGCTACAAGCTGGGCGACTTCTTGATCAAGATTGACCACCACCCAGACATTGACCCATACGCGCCAATGTCTTACGTGGACCCCAAAGCCGCTGCTGCTAGCGAAATCATCGCTGACTTCATCCAAGCTGAAGACCTGCCAATGAACAAGGAAATCGCCCTGGCTCTTTACGCCGGCATCATCGGCGACACCGGCCGCTTCATGTACGACGCGACTAGCGCCCACACCTTTGAAGTGGTTTCTAACTTGTTAAAGACCGGCATCGACATTGCTGAAATCGCTAGAAAAGAAAGCGAAGTAACTTTTGCCCAGGCCAAGCTGCAAAGCATCGCGATCGAAAAGATGCAGCTGGATGAGTCCGGCTCTGTGGCCATCACCGTGATCAGCCAAGATGAGCTGAAGAGCCTAGGCTTGACCCAGCCTGACGCCCACGTGGCTGTTTCTAGCCCTGGCCGGATCAAGGGCATTATTGCCTGGCTGGTCATCGTGGAAAAAGAAGACGGCACTTACCGGGTGCACTACCGGTCAAAGGGACCGCACATCCACAAGCTGGCCGAAGCCCACGATGGGGGCGGCCATGAGCTGGCCTCTGGCGCTAGTGCCAAGGACCAAGCGGAAATTGATCAAATCTTTGCCGAATTAGTGCAAGTAACTAAAGAATACAAGGAAGACCATGAATAACATTTTTACCGATAGCCGCTTAAGAGCAGAAATTCGCTTTGCCCTAGACAAGATTGGCTTTAAAAAGCCAACCCCCGTCCAAGAAAAAGTCATCCCCGTGATGCTGAAGCGGCAAAGCGTTGTCGTGCAGGCTGCCACTGGGAGCGGGAAGACCCACGCTTACTTGGTGCCGGTCTTAAACGACATTGACGTTGACGACAAGTACGTTCAAGCCATCGTGACGGCACCTAGCCGGGAATTGGCTGATCAGCTGTACAAGGTGGCTAGACAGCTGCGGGATGCATCCGGGCTTGGCATTTCCATTGCGCTTTTAGCCGGCGGCCAAGACCGTGACCGGCAAATTGCCAAGTTTGAGCAAAACAAGCCGCAAGTAGTAATTGCCACCCCGGGGCGTTTGCTGGATTTTGCTGACAAAAAGATTCTGACCTTAGACCGGGTTAAGGACTTCGTGATTGACGAAGCCGACATGACTTTGGACCTCGGCTTTTTGGCCGATGTGGACAAGATTGCCTCCCGGATGCCCAAGGACGTGGTCATGTCTGCTTTTTCAGCCACGATTCCCGTGAAGTTGTCCAACTTCTTACGGAAATACATGGAAAAGCCAGAAGAAATCGTGATCGACAACCCGGCAGTCATTGCCCCAACTATCAAAAACGACCTCTTGGACATTGGGAGCAAGGACCGAAAGAAGATCGTCTACCAGCTCCTCACCATGGGTCAGCCATATCTCGCCTTGATTTTTGCCAATACCAAGCAAAAAGTTGACGAATTGGCAGACTACTTGGCTAGCCAAGGCCTCCGCGTCGCCAAGATCCACGGCGGCATCACCGAAAGAGAGCGCAAGCGGACCCTTCGCGAAGTTCGAAACGGCCAGTTCCAATACGTGGTGGCCAGCGACTTAGCGGCCCGCGGGATCGACATCGACGGGGTCAGCCTGGTCATCAACTACGAAATTCCTAAGGACCTGGAATTCATCATCCACCGGATCGGCCGGACTGGCCGCAATGGTCTGCCAGGCCATGCCGTCACCTTGGTTAGAGAAGAAGAGATGAACCGGGTTGGGGCCTTAGAGCACATGGGCGTTCACTTTGACTTTGTTGAAATCAAAGACGGCGCCTTGGTGCCAAGAACCCACTACCGCCGCCGGGACAACCGCACAGCCAAGGCCCGCCAGCTTGACCCCCACATGAAGGGCGTGGTCAAGAAGGTCAAGTCGAAGAGAAAGCCTGGCTACAAGAAGAAGATTAAGCAGGCAATTCAAGAAGACAACCGCAAGAAGCGGAAGATTGAAGCCCGCCACGAAATGCGGCACCAAAAGCGTCTGCGCAAGCGTAAGCGCGAACAAAACCGTTGACATTTTGGCATTTAGTAGTAAAATTATTCTAGTTTAAGACATGTTTTCTAATCACTAGATTCAAAGAGAGAGCCGGCTGGTGAGAAGGCTTATCGCCGATTAGGAAATGCTCCTTAATGGTAAATTTCGAATAATAAAGAGGTAACAAGCATTGTTGCAATCAAGGTGGTACCGCGTCGAAAGCGTCCTTGAACTAGCCAATGCTTGTTTTTTGTTTTTTTAGGAGAATTCGATGAAAAAGTTAAACAGTTCAGAATTTCGGCAAATGTTCCTCGACTTTTTTGCAGAACATGGCCACATGGTAATGCAATCAGCCAGCTTGATTCCAAAGGATGACCCAACTTTGCTTTGGATCAATTCCGGCGTTGCCACCATGAAGAAGTACTTTGACGGCTCTGTCGTACCAAAGAACCGCCGCATTACCAGCTCACAAAAGTCCATCAGAACCAACGACATTGAAAACGTTGGTAAGACTGCCCGCCACCAAACCCTGTTTGAAATGCTGGGCAACTTCTCAGTTGGGGACTACTTCAAGGAAGAAGCGATTCCTTGGGCTTGGGAATTTTTGACCAGTCCGAAGTGGCTGGATCTGGACAAGGACAAGCTTTACGTAACTGTTTACCCAAAGGACACGGAAGCTCACCGCATTTGGCACGAAGTCGTTGGCCTGCCAGAAGACCACATCGTGCAATTAGAAGACAACTTCTGGGACATTGGTGAAGGCCCATGTGGTCCTGACTCAGAAATCTTCTACGACCGCGGCCAAGAAAACAACGACGTTCCTGAAGATGACCCAGAAAATTACCCAGGTGGGGAAAATGCTCGTTACCTGGAAATCTGGAACATCGTCTTCTCAGAATTCAACCACCTGCCAGATGGCAGCTACGTTGAACAGCCACACAAGAACATCGATACTGGGATGGGTCTGGAAAGAGTTTTGTCCATCTTGCAAGATGCTCCAACCAACTTTGAAACTGACCTCTTCTTGCCAATCATTCACGCAACCGAAGACTTAAGCGACGGCAAGAAGTACGGCGCAAACAAGGCTGACGACACTTCCTTCAAGATCATCGCTGACCACATCCGGGCCATTTCCTTTGCTATCGGTGACGGCGCCTTGCCAGGCAACACGGGCCGCGGCTACGTGTTAAGAAGACTCCTTCGCCGGGCGGCCTTGAACGGCAGAAAGCTGGGCATCAAGGACTCCTTCCTCTACAAGCTGGTGCCAGTTGTCGGCGACATCATGAAGAGCCACTACCCAGAAGTTGCTGACCAAGCTGACTTTATCAGCAAGGTCATCAAGAACGAAGAAGAACGCTTTGGCGCAACCCTGGAAGCCGGTTTGACCCTGCTTGACGACTTGATCGACAAGGCTAAGGCCAGCGAAGACAAGACCATCTCTGGTCAAGATGCCTTCAAGATGTTCGACACTTACGGCTTCCCTTACGAATTGACTGTTGAAGCTGCTGAAGACAATGGCTTGAAGGTTGACAAGGCCGGCTTTGACAGCGAAATGGAAGCTCAAAAAGAACGTGCCCGCAAGGCCCGGGGCAAGCTAGAATCCATGGGTTCTCAAGACGAAACTTTGATGGAAATCAAAGACGACTCTACTTTTGACTACGGCGTTTACGAAGAACAAGGCAAGCTGATCGACATCATCGTTGACGACAAGCTGGTTGACAAGGCTGAAGGCGAAAAGGCAACCTTGATCTTTGACCACACCCCATTTTACGCAGAACGCGGTGGCCAAGTAGCCGACAAGGGTGACATTTTTGACCAAGACGGCAACCTGGTAGCCCGGGTTTACGACGTGCAACACGCACCAAACGACCAAAACCTGCACTTTGTGGAAGTTGTTTTGCCTCTAGAAAAAGGCCAAACTTACACTTTGAAGATTGACCGCGCTCGCCGGGAAGGCTTGCGCCACTCTCACTCAGCAACCCACCTTCTGCACGCTGCTTTGCGCCAAGTCTTGGGTGAACACACCCACCAAGCTGGCTCAGTCGTTGAACCAGACTACTTGAGATTCGACTTTACTTCCCTTGACCCAACCACGCCAAGAGAACTGAAGAACGTCGAAAAGATCGTAAACGAAAAGATCTGGGAAGCCATTCAAGTTAAGACCACTGAAACCGACCCAGAAACCGGTAAGAAGATGGGCGCCTTGGCCTTGTTTGACGGCAAGTACACCGACAAGGTCAGAGTGGTCCAAATGGACGACTTCTCCATTGAATTCTGCGGCGGTACCCACTGCGACAACACCAGCCAAATCGGCATCTTCAAGATTATTTCTGAACAAGCCATCGGTGCGGGCGTAAGAAGAATTGAAGCCGTAACCTCTAAGTTAGCTTACGAATACCTGGCCGGCCGCTCAGACATCTTGGACGACATCCAAGCTGCTGTTAAGGCAACCAAGCCTGAAGGCATCAAGAGCAAGGTCGAAAGCCTGCAAAGCGACCTGCGCGCTGCTGAAAAGCAAAACGCTGCTTACGAAGCTCAAATCAACGCGGCTAAGGCCGGGAAGATTTTTGACAACGTGAAGACGGTTGGCGACTTGACGGTGATCGCTACGATCGCTGACGTCAAGGGCATGAACGACCTGCGTGAAATCGCTGACCAATGGAAGAGCGAAGGCAAGTCGGACGTCTTGATCCTGGGCGCTAAGGCAGATGGCAAGGCCAACATGCTGATCCGCTTGGGGCAAAAGGCGCTTGACCAAGGCTTGAAGGCCGGCGACCTCATCAAGAGCGTGGCTGCGATCTTTGGCGGTGGCGGCGGCGGTCGTCCAGAAATGGCACAAGCCGGCGGTAAGAAGCCAGAAGGCCTGCAAGATGCCATCGACGCTGCCGTCAGTCAACTTGACTAAGGCTTTTTTCGGGCGAAATAATTGAGTTATGAGCTCGTTTTAAGTAAAATATTAATTAGCATAAAAAAGAGGGGGAATAATCATGAGTTCGCTTGATAAGACGATGCACTTTGATTTCAACCAAAATAAGGGTAAGAATATTCGCGAAACCTTAGAGGATGTTTACGAAGCCCTGGAAGAAAAGGGCTACAGTCCAATTAACCAAATTGTGGGTTACCTGCTTTCAGGCGACCCAGCTTATATCCCGCGTCATAACGATGCTCGGAACCTGATCTTGAAGCATGAGCGCGATGAAATCATCGAAGAGCTGGTTAAGAGCTACTTGGGCAAGAACAAATAATGCGCCTGATTGGACTGGATGTTGGCTCTAAGACCATCGGGGTTGCCGTCAGCGACCCCTTGGGCATTACCGCTCAGCCGGTAGCCACCATTGAAATCGACGAAGACCGGCACAATTTTGGGATGCGGTCTTTGAAGAAGCTGGTCAGAGAGTACGAGCCAGATGGCTTTGTCTTGGGCCTGCCTAAGAAGATGGACGGGTCAGACGGTGCCTCAGTTGAGAGAAGCCAGGCCATGGCCGACCGGCTGAAGCAAAAGTTTGACTTGCCCGTCTACTTTGACGATGAACGCTTGACGACGGTTGAGTCAGAGCGCATACTAATTGAACAAGCAGGGATGCATGACCGCAGACAGCGCAAGAAGGTCGTTGATCAGATGGCTGCTGTGCTCATTTTGCAGAACTATTTAGATTTACACCGAAAGGATTAACATCATGGCATTTGAAGTTAACGCTAAGGACCAGGACAGACAATTGACCCTGGTTGATGAAGATGGCAATGAAGAATTGTTTGAAGTGCTATTCACTTTCCATTCTGATGACAACGACAAGTCCTACATCCTGCTTTACCCAGCAGCTGTAGATGAAGACGAAGAAATCGAAGTTCAAGCCTTTAGCTACGACGCTGACGAAGATGGCGACGTAACGAGCAGCGACTTGCACGAAATCACTTCTGATGCAGAATGGGACATGGTTCAAGGCGTGCTCAACACCTTCTTAGAAGATGACCGTTTGAGCGGCGATGAATCAGCTGAATAAAAAGAGTGGGTTGCAAAACCCACTTTTTTCTTTTTAATTTATTTTTGTTGCTTTGACTTTTTACTTAAGAAAAATATTCTAGAAAAATGATGAACCAGAAAATTTTAGAAATTCTCGAATATGGCCAAATTACCCAGCGCCTAGCTGAAGAAGCCATTACCGGTCCGGCTAAAAATCAGGCACTGAATTTAGTGCCGGAAACCGATCCAGCCAAGGTCCAGGCCGCCTTGACGGAAACAAAGGCCCTGGCCGACTTGATCCGGGTCAAGGGGCAGCTGCCCTTAACCGACTTTCATGATGTGGCGCCGGCTTTAAAGCGGCTGAAGGTGCACGCTGACTTAAACGCCAAGGAGCTGGGCAATATCCTGCTCATTTTTGCCTTGGCTAAGGAAAGCAGCGACTTTATCGAAGAAGCCGGCGAAGAAAACGCCAACCTGGACTTCTCGGCGATCGACTTTTTGCTAGAGGACCTGGTCCTGCCAGATGACTTATACCGGCGGCTGAAGACGTCACTGACCTATGACGGGGAAGTCCTGGACACGGCGTCAGCGGCTTTGGCGAGCCTGCGCCATGACCGCCTGGCCAATGAGACGGAAATCAAGGAGAAGATGAACGCCTACACCCGGGGCAAGATGAGCCAGTACCTGTCTGAAGCCGTCGTGACCATCCGGGACGACCGTTACGTAATACCGGTCAAGCAGGAATACCGCTATAAGTTCGGCGGGGTGGTCCACGACCAAAGTGCCTCTGGCCAGACCTTGTTTGTTGAACCAGAAGCGGTCTTGGTCTTAAACAACCGGCTGCAGAACCTGCTGGCTGAAGAGCGCCAGGAAATTCACCGCATCCTGCATGAATTGTCGCTGGCAGCGGGCGAAGAGCGGGAGACGATCCAGCTTGTGGCCGGCGCCCTCAGTCAGCTGGACTTTTTGTCAGCTAAGGCTAAATTGGCGAAAAAGATGCAGGCGAGTCAGCCGGCGATTACCACTGACCAGTCGGTCAAGCTGCTAGCGGCCCGCCATCCCCTGATTGACCCGGAAAAAGTCGTGGCTAACGACATTTGCCTGGGCCAGGACTTTGACACGGTCTTGATCACGGGGCCTAATACCGGTGGTAAGACGATCACCCTGAAGACGCTGGGCCTGTTGTCGCTGATGGCCCAGTCCGGCCTCTTTATTCCGGCGGCCGAAGGCAGCCAGGTGGCTATTTTTGACCAGATTTTTGCCGACATCGGCGATGAGCAGTCAATCGAGCAGTCGCTCAGTACTTTTTCATCCCACATCACCGACATTGTGGCCATTATGAAAAAGGTGACAAGCAAGAGCCTGGTCTTGATCGACGAAATCGGCGCTGGGACCGACCCAGAAGAAGGGGCCAGCCTGGCCATTAGCATCTTGGACTTTTTCCGCAAAAAGCAAGCCAAGATCATGGTCACGACTCACTATCCAGAGCTAAAGCTGTATGGCTACAGCCGGGAGCGGACGACCAACGCGTCTATGGAATTCGACATGAAGACCCTGTCGCCGACCTACCGCCTGCAGATGGGGATTCCAGGGCACAGCAATGCTTTTGCCATTGCTAGACGGCTGGGGATGCGGGAAGACGTCGTTTTAGACGCTGAGAAGCTGATGAGCGACGATGATTCTGACATCAACCATATGATCGACGAATTGAACAAGCAGACCAAGCTGGCGACGGAAAACCGGCAAAAGCTGCAGTCTAGCCTGGACCGGGCCAAGAACCTGGAAAAGCAGCTGCGCGACGCCTTGGACATCTACAACCAGCGCGTCCAAAAACAGCTGGACTTCGCCCAAGAGCGGGCTAACGAGATCGTGGCCAAAAAGCGCAAGAAGGCGGACCAGATCATCGCTGACCTGGAAGAGGCCAGAAAGAATGGGGCTAACATTAAGGAAAACCAGCTGATGGACGCTAAGGGCGAATTCAATCAGCTAGCCAAGCAAGAGGCTAACCTGGCTAAGAACAAGGTCCTGCAAAAAGAAAAGAAGCGCCATCACGTAGCGGTGGGCGACAAGGTCAAGGTTTTGTCATATGGGCAAACTGGGACGGTTACCAAGAAGCTGGGTGAGCATGAATACGAAGTAGCGCTTGGCCGGATCAAGCTAAAGGTGAGCGACCGCGACATCGACAAGCTGGCGGCTAATGGCGATGGCCGCGGCAAGGTGCGGGCAACGAGTGCCTCTCGCTCAAGCCGGGCCCGCAGCCAGCTGGATTTGCGCGGGCAGCGCTATGAAGAGGCCATGATCAACCTGGACCGCTACTTTGATACGATTTTGCTGTCGGGCCTGTCGACGGTTACCATCGTTCACGGGATCGGGACGGGCGCCATCCGCCAGGGCGTTCAGCAGTACCTCAAGCGCAACAAGCACGTGAAGTCGTTTGCCTACGCACCAGCCAATGAAGGTGGTACGGGGGCAACGATCGTTACTTTGAAATAGGTGTGAGCATAGCACTTGTAAAAAGTAAGTAGGTTTGGTACACTTAGATCAACAAGTGATCGAGGGATGCTTGTTATTAGTAAGTAGAAAAAATTAAGATACGAGGTACAAAAATGGTAGATGCAATTACCGATGCAAACTTTGAAGAAGAAACCAAGGATGGCGTGGCTTTAGTTGACTTTTGGGCAACTTGGTGTGGCCCTTGCCGCATGCAATCCCCAGTAATCGAAGCCTTGTCAGAAGAACGTCAAGACGTTCACTTCACCAAGATGGACGTTGACGAAAACCCAAACACGCCAAGAAACTTCGGCGTGATGGCAATTCCTACTTTGCTGATCAAGAAGAACGGCCAAGTTGTTGACCGCTTGACTGGCTACACTCCAAAAGAAAAGTTGAACGAAATCTTGGACCAATACACTGACTAAGAGTTAGGTAAGGCGAAGCCGCTTGTGGCTTCGCTTTTTTT
>NZ_JBJFHB010000080.1:0-5796 GCF_051893255.1 Lactobacillus sp.
TTTGTCTTCGTATTTTTGCTCATAGCCCTGGTCATACAAGATGATGGTGAAGGTTGAGCCCTCGTTTGGCTCTGATTCCACCTTGATCTTGCCGCCATGCTGGCGAACTAAGGACAAGACGATAGACAGGCCCAGACCAGATTCCCCCGTGCCGCCATAGCGGGCTCTGGCTGGATCGGCCTTGTAGAAGCGCTCAAAGATGTACTTCTTTTGCTCATCATTCATCCCAATCCCAGTATCCTGGACGCTAAAAATCGCGCCATGCTGGAAGCGCCGCCCCTTGACCGTGATCGTCCCGTTATTGGTAAACTGGATGGCGTTTTGGGTCAGGTTGACCAGCATCTGCTTCAGCCGGTCTTGATCAGCATAGACCATCACCTCGTCTGGGGTATCCAAGACGATCTTGTCGCCATTTTTAGCAGCGTTTTGCTTCAGCTGCTGCTGAACGTCAGACAGGATGTTATAGGCATTGAACTTGGACTTCAGCAGCTGGTTCTTGCCGCTTCTAATCCGCTCGTAATCCAGATTTTCGTTAACTAAACGAATGAGCCGCTTGGTTTCCCGGGACATGAGGTCAACGGATTGCGGAATCGATTCTTCCGGAATGGCGTTATACTGCATCCCCTCCAAAAGACCGTTGATCGTCGTCAGCGGCGTCCGCATTTCGTGGGCTACGTCTTGCATGAATTGGTCTCGACGCTTTTCCTGAGCCTTAACTTCCTCATTGGACTCTTTCAGAGAAACCACCATTTCGTTAAAGTTCTCTGCCAAGTCATCGATTTCATCACCGTGCTTGTGGGCCACCTGGACGTCTAAGTCCCCATTCTTAACCTGCCGAGCCGCAATTGAAAGTTTTTTAATCCGGCTGGTTTGGTAAAAGGCAATCACAAAGCTTAAGATCAAGCCGACTACAAAGGTGATGACCGAGGCCTTAATGATATTGGCCTTGACCTGCTGCACCGTGGCCATGACGTCCTTGACCCTAGAGCCAATCATGATCGCACCAACAACCTTGCGGTTTGCGCCAGTTCCTTTCATCTGGGGAACAATCACCCAGGAATAGCTTTCGGCTGCAAACAAGCGACTATTGCGCTTGCCTGGATCAGCCCGCTTAACTCGGCCCTTAATCTTAGGTACCAGTGCCTTTTGCCCTTCACTGTGGTCATCTTTAATACGGACGACCTGCCCCTTTTTTAGGAGCTTTTTGGCAGAAGATTTCAAAATGTCATAGCCACCCAAAGGATAGGTGGTTTTCAGATTCTTGTCCATCATAAAAATCTTCAGATTTTCATCGTGAAGGACGAAGGTCAGCCGGCCCAAGAAGTCTTGCATTTGGCTGGCTCGCTGGGCTTTTGACAGTTTCTGATCATTTACGCTGTAAAAACTCAGCTTGGAAATGTTGGTGGCATAGCCTTCCAGGCGGACATAGTTGCTTTGGTAAGCCTGTTCTTTTTGATAATTGATGGTTGAGAAACCAATAATCATCACGGCGGTTAAGATGACCACCAAAAAACTTAAGATGTGCTGATAAATCAGTTTCATGCTTAAAGTACTACCTGTGAATCGTCAAACTTGTAGCCAACGCCCCAAACGGTTTGGATGATCTGTGGGCCATACTTTTCCAGCTTCTGGCGCAGCTTCTTGATGTGGGCGTCAACCGTTCTTTCTTCGCCAAAGTATTCATAGCCCCAGATCAATTCCAGCAGCTGCTCTCTTGAAAAGACCTGCTTTGGCTTTTGGGCCATGGTGTAAAGCAATTCAAATTCCTTAGGAGTCAAGCCTTCAATCCGGGTGTCATCAAAGTAGACTTCCCGGCGGCTCTTAGAAATCTTGATGTGCTTGGTTTCCAGGTCAAAGTCGGTTGCAGCTTCTTTCTTTGGCGTTTCTTCCAGCATCACCCGCCGGTGCAAGGCCTTAATGCGGGCAATAAGGGCCAGCGGACTAAACGGCTTAGTTACGTAATCGTCAGCACCAATGCTCAAGCCCAAGACTTGGTCTGACTCGCTGTCACGGGCCGTTAACATGATAATCGGCACGGTTTCGGAAATCTCGCGAATTTCCCGGGCAACTTGAATCCCGTCTTTCTTAGGCAGGTTGAGGTCCAAAGTGATGATGTCATAGGCATCAGGGTTCGCCTTAAACTTGGCAATTGCTTCCTCGCCGTCGTAAGCTGGATCTTCTTCCCAGCCTTCTTTTTTAAAGAAAAGCTCCATCATTTGTGAGACAGAAATGTCATCTTCAACCATTAGGATCTTCATTTTTATTCCCCTTTATCTAAATCTATTTAAAACTGCACTTGTGCACTATATTTCTTTTACTTTAACAAAGATCTTGCACCAGCTGACTAACATTATGTGAAAAACACTTGAATTTGCTTTTTAGACAAGCTCTATTCTTTAATTATAAGATTTTTTGTTAAAATTTTCCCGTAAAAAGAATCTTATTCAGCTAAAAAAGGCAGCCCGCAGGCTGCCCAAATTAGTCATTGTCGCTGGTCAAAAATTTGATGACGGCCGCAGCAAACAGCACCACTGGAATGAGGCCTGGTGAGGCATCCAGCTTGATCTTCTTGTGGCCATTGACCATGACCTTGCTATATTTGTAGTCGCCGATCAGAAATTCCTTGAGTTTATTTTTGTCCATCAGGATCACCTTTTTCAATTTTATGTAAAAAACTACTTGTCATCCGTTAAGAGGTCAACCCGGTTGGTGGTTACGTCGCTGATGCCGGCCTTGATCAAGTCGTCTAAGGCTTGCCCCTTCTCATTGACGGTCCAAACGCCAACTTTAACGCCATATTGGTCAGCCGCTAAGAGGTCAACGGCACTTAAATGATTAAAGTCGACATCGGCCCCCAGCTTGAGATGACTAAGAAAGAGCCAGTCGCTAGAATCAAGTTCCCGGCCATAAATCCCCATCATGGTCATTTTTTGCCCGTCAGGCAGCTGACGAGCCATTTCCAGCTGGTTGATCTTAAAGGAAATCAGGGTCGTCTTGTCTTCCATGCCGGCAGCTTTAATTTCAGCCAGCACCTTTTTCAGACTCTCTAAATTATTGATATTTTTCAGCTCCAAAAAGGCTTCCTTGCCGCCCTTCTTGCAGCTTTCCAGATACTGGGTCAGGGTTGGGACATGCAAGTCTTCATAGACCTTGCCCTGGTCGCTGGCCAAGACGCCTTTTAAGTGGTAGCTTTCTACCTGGTCAAAAGTGAGTTGGTTGACCGACTTGCCGTAGTTTGGGTCAGTGGCAGCAATATCGGTCGTCCGGTTCAGCGTGGCATCATGCAGGCAAATCAGTTTGCCGTCACTAGTATTGGCAACATCGGTTTCAATCCCCCAAACCTGGCTGTTGGCAGCTGCTTGGTCAAAGGCCAGCGTGCTGTTTTCAGGGTACTTGGCAGAATAGCCCCTGTGGGCAATCACGTGCAGCTGGGCTGCTGGAGCCGTGCTTCCAACGGTTTTGGCTTTTTCATTGACAGCTTCAGCCTTTAAGACCTGGTCAGCTGCAGCTAGGTCGCTAGCACTCATGGCAGAGCCGTTAGCTTTTTTAATTAAGAAGCGGTACTTATAGCCGCTGTCCAAGATCACGCCCTGGCTGAGCCAGGCCGTCTTAGAGATAAAGTGGTCGCCCTGGTCTTGGCTATATTTAACCGCTTGGATCTGGTAGCCGTAAAAGTCAGAAGCTGTGAAATAAAGTGGCTGGTTGGCCGTAACGAAGCTGACCGTAGCAGCGGTTTGGCTGTTTTCGTAATAATTGCCCTGGTCATCGATCCCCCACTGCTCCAGCTGCTTGAGGGGTTCGGAGATCTTTTTGGCCTCGTATTTGGCATACAGGGTTTGGCTGGTCAGCTTGACTTTGGCGCCCAAGGCATATTCCTTGCCCTGGCCGTTTTTTTGGCTGTTAAAGCCAGCCAAGGTGTAGCCAGGCTTGGCATAGCCGCTAGTTGGCAAAGTGACTTCGTCACCTTCAAAGGCAGTTAAATCTTGGTCCTGGCCAAAGCCGCCATTGGCACTGATGTGGACCGTGTACTTTTCTTTGGCACGGTATTGGGCGTAGAGAACCTTGGCGGTTAACTTGTAGCTCTTGCCAGGTTCGTAGCTTTCACCAAGACCGTCCGCTTCGGTGTTAAAGCCGGTGAAGACGCAGTCCTTTTTGGTAAAAGTCAGCTCTGGCAGCTTCACTGCCTTTCCGGCTTGGTAGGTCAGTTTAGTCTCTTGGCCTTCGCCGCCATTAGGCAGGATGGTTAGAGTCGTCATTTGCTTAACTTTCTTGGCTTTTGGCTTTTTAACCGTCTTTTTTACTGGCTTCTTAGTCGTTTTCTTTGCAGACTTATTTGACTTTTTCGCCTTTTTTGCTTTTTTCTTCACAGCGGTTACCGTGATCTTGTTGCGCCACTTCTTTTTACCGGCTTTGGCGGTAATGGTGGCATGGCCAGCCTTTTTGGCTAGCAGCCAACCGGATTTATAGACGGTTGCAACCGACTTTTTGGAGCTGGACCAGCGAATCTTCTTTTTAGAAGAGATGCTAAGCTTCTTTTTCTGGCCAGCTTTAAGCTTTAGCTTCTTAGGAAAGTAGGCCTTGGCACTTACTGGCTTAGCTGGGCCAGCGACCAAGAACACAGCAAACACAAGCAATAGCTTGCTTAGGAACTTTTTCTTATCTATCCTTAACAATTTACCTGATACTCTTTCTATTTTCTCTTTTACAATTACGCTTACTAATTTTTATCCTACTACATGGGGGTAAAAAAGCAACCGGTTTTGGGGCTTGGTTGGATTGTCTAAAACGAGATGAATTTCTTGGCCTTTTGCCCTTTAAAGAGTAAAATAGTTTTAGAACGTTAGTTCGAATCTGACATTGCTTTATTGTTGATTTTTTTGACAAAACTGCTAAAATATGGAGCTAGAAAGAGTTGTGGGATCCCTGAGGGGACCACTGCGGAAGATAGTCTCCATTCAGTTTTGGATGGAGGCTATTTTTTGATGAAAAAAGAATTCAAATCTTTAGATAACCAACTCGCTTTGTTAAAAGCACGCGGATTAACCATTAATAATGAACAAAAAGCTAAACGATATTTATTAACTAATAACTACTACAGTATCATTAATGGCTACGGCAAATACTTTCAAAATAAACCTGACCATTATATTTCTGGTGTTTCCTTCGATGAAGTCAGTTCTCTTTATTTTTTTGAAAATGAGATAAAAAAAGCAGTTTTCAAAGCAATACTTCAAATCGAACATCACATTAAGTCCATTGTTGCTTATCGTTTCGCCGAAATGCACCCTAAGCAGACGTATGCTTATTTAAGTCCATCATCATATAATCAACAACAAAAACGGTTAATTGATGCATACTCGGTTATCAGCAAGTTTTCAATTATCTTGAAAAGAAACATAACTGACAAAAAGTCTTCAATATATCATTACATCAAAAATTATCATGACGTCCCAATTTGGGTCATGATGGAATATCTAGACTTTGGTGGACTTTATTATTTTATGAATGTTCTTCCAGATAGCCTACTTAATAAGATTGCCGCAGATTTCACTCCGTTTTTTAATGAAAGTAACCCAAATCATAAAATTAGTATCGAATTTACACCAGAGATCATGCTTAAGTTTATGAAGAACATTCATGAAACAAGAAATGTTTGTGCTCATAATCGGAGATTATTGGATTTCAAATGCCATGCCGACTCCCCCTATTTTTCCCCATTACATAGTAAGTATGGCGTTTCAAAAGATGAATATCGTACTAGTTTTTATACTACTTTCATTACCATGCAGTGTTTTC
>NZ_JBJFHB010000081.1:0-5789 GCF_051893255.1 Lactobacillus sp.
TGGCTAACTACATTAGGGGGAATAAGTTGCCCAAAAATGTCTTGGCTAACTACATTAGGGGGAATGAATTGCCTAAAAAGCCCATGGCTAACTACATCAGGGGGATTGAATTGGCCAAAAATGTCTTGGCTAACTACATTAGGGGGAATTTCCACCCCCAATTAAAAAAGCCGTGCTTTCGCACGACTTTTTTAATTTGACGTAACTTGCCATGGAATGGCACTGATCACGTAAAGGGCGGCGCCTACAATGACGTAGTTCAAGAAGACACCACTGGCGATCTCCAGCCAGTAACCGAGGTCTAGAGCCGTAATGACCGACGTGTCAAAGAAGATCGGCACAAGGGCCATCAGGCCGTAGATCAGCATCAGCCAAAAGGCCGTCCACATGAGCCCTGCCGTCAGGTCGTGGATCACGGCCCGCTTAGTGTGACTCTTAAAGGCTTCTTTGAAGATGGAAACGATGGCCACGATGCAGAGGATGATTACGATAACGGCAACCAAGCGGACAATCGTTACCAGGTTGGCCTCAAGGAGAACCGTCGCTAGGTCAAAGGCGTTAGCCACAATGTAAGTGGCTGAGGTCTTTTGCTTTCTCAGCTTCTTGCGGACCGTCGCCACCTGCGAGGAGTCTGTCTTCTCGCTCTTTAAAATGACCTGCTTGATCTGGTTGGCCAGCTCCGTATCATTGGTTTGAACCAGGTGGAAGCCGTACTTGTAGTCGATGATCAGGTCGGCCACTTCCAGCGCCTGCTCGTCAGACAGCAGGTTCTCGTCATCGCTGTTGCCGTTGACGATGGTGGCTAAGCGGTTAAAGTGGCTGTTGATCTGCTTGCTGATGACCACGGTATTGCTTTCCGTTTTGATGGTCCGTTTCATAAAAGATGGGTTTAAAAAAGTCCCCATGATTAGCAGCAGGCTGACTAGTAAAAAAGCCACGAAGGCCATCGGCCGCTTGTATTCTAACGCGTTATCAAAAATTTCTTCCTCTTCCCCACGTTTGCGCCTTGCGGAAGTTCGGGTCATTCGTCCACTCCTAACTATAAAATCGCTTTGTCTTCATCAAACATCGTGTCGATCGCGTGGTGGATCTCATCGATGCTGCAGTTTTCAATTACTTGGTGCCCTTCAGCCAAGGCAGCCCTGATCTTAGCCGGCTGCGCGTGCGAAAAGCTGAACATCAAGGAACTCGTCGCGTAGTCTGCCATCTCTTCGGCCGTCAGCTTATGCTTGGCCCGGTCCCGGTACAAGCGCCCCGTCCCGGTCAAGATGAAGGCAATCCCGGTTCTGATCTCGGGGTAATTTTTATATTGGGCAAAAGCATCATGCGACTTCATCCACTCATCGATCATCTTACTCCAATTATCCAAGGATCGCTGGTTGGTGAAGGCCTCCGTAATTACCTGCCCCAGGCCCGTGTCTTTGGTCCCCAGCCTGATGGCAATGCAGATCATGGCCTTGACCCGAACGAAGGGATTTTTCTTCTGTTCGTGGTAATTGGCATCGATCTGGTCCCACATGGTGTTAAAAAGATTCCGCACAATGTCGGTCATCAAGGTTGACTTGTGGGGGTAATACGATTGCAAAAGCGACTTGGAGATGCCGGAATCTTCCGCAATTTCTTGCAAGGACACATGGTCAAAGCCATAGACCCGCACCAAGCGGAAGGTGTTGTCCAGAATCTCCCTTCTCCTTTGAATATTTTTCTTTCTTGCCATAACTATCTGCCTTTCTTTTACAACTAACAAAATTATAACAAGATTTTGCTAGCTGTTTGCAAGAGATTTGCCACTTTTAGGCAAATTTCAAAAAAGAGAACAAAAAAGGAGGCCGCGGGCGGCCTCCTTGTGCTTCCCTTTAGTTCTTGGTGAAGCGGTTTTGTTCATCAAAAATTTCGTGAATTGACCGGTCGTTGTAGATGTGGTCAATCCCCTTGGCGAGCAGGCGGTCAACTGAGATGCGCACCATCCGGTCAGGGTACTTGTTGTGCTTAACCGTGTCAGTAACAACGATTTGTTCAATTGGCAAGCCATTCAAGATCTTGGTTGCGTCTTGAGAAAGCAGGGCGTGGGTGGCAGCAGCGTAAACCTTGGTTGCGCCAGCAGCAAAGACTGATCTGGTTGAAGATGCCAAACGCGTACCCGTGTCGATCAAGTCGTCAACGATAATGCACTTCTTGCCTTGAACGTCCCCGATGATGTCGTGAACGCTGTCGTCGTAGCGGGCGCCGCGTTGGTCAACGATGGCGATTGGTGCGTCAAAGTATTGGCCAAAAGTCCGGGCCAGCTTGGTGCCGCTGTGGTCTGGAGAAACGACAACTACATCGTCGTCTTCCTTAGAAGCAATGCCGTTGTCCAAGAAGTATTGGGCCAAAATTGGCATAGCGTGCAGGTGGTCAACTGGAATGTCGTAGAAACCTTGGATTTGGGAAGCGTGCAAGTCAACCGTCAAGATGTGGTCAATGCCCGTCAATTGCAGCAAGTTGGCAATCAGCTTGGCAGTGATTGGTTCACGGGATCTAGTCTTGGTGTCTGAGCGAGAGTAAGCCAAGTATGGAATCACGCAGTTAACGGTGTGAGCAGATGCCCGGTGCAAGGCGTCCAGCACGATTTCCAATTCCATGAAGTTTTCGTTGACTGGATCTTGGATGGATTGGATTACGAAGACGTCACAGCCACGAACCGTTTCCGCAATGTTGACTTGGATTTCACCGTCGCTGAAGTGGTGAACCGTGGTTTCCAATAAAGGCATGCCTAAAATGTTGGCTACCTTTTCGTTCAACTGCGGATTGCCGCCCAAGCCAATCAGCTTCATTGGATTAAGCAACTTATGAATTTCTTCTTTTGTAATTGATGTCATCATGAGCCCCTTAGAAACATTCTCATTAAATTGAATCTATAATGTCTACATTAACATTATAGCAAAGCTTTGCCTTGTTTTTTCAGGATTCCTTGCAAAAATCTTTGATCAGGTCCAAAATCTTCAAGCTGTCGACCACATAAGAGTCGTGGCTCTGCCGCGGCATGATGGCCAGGCGCCCTTGCGGGATCAGGCTGCTGTACCAGCGGACGTGCTCAACTTTGACCCAGTCGTTTTCGCCAACAGCGCATAGAACCGGGATGGTGATTTTTTTCAAGCTGTCTGGCTCCATGTAGGATTCAGTCAGTTCCACCCGGCTGTCGCGGTCAAATTTCAAAAAGCGCCGCACGCCTTCGGTCAAGTAGTGGTACTTGTGGATTCCCTTCCCGTCGATAAAGACGCCGGCCACGATTGACTTGCCTAGCAGGCTGCTGTCTTGGCTGGCAAGGAGCAAGGTTACCAGGCCGCCTGAGTCATAGCCAAAGACGTAGGGCTGCTCAAGGCCAAGCGCCTTGATAAAAGCCGACAGGTCCTCGACTTCGGTTTGGTAGTGCTCAGCGATCTCGCCGCCACTTAAGCCGTGGCCCCGCATGTCCAAGGCGTAGACCGTGTAGTATAAAGACAAAGGCGCAATCACCTTGCTGTACATGCCGCCATCGAGGTGGTGGCCATGCAGCAGGATCAAGGGGTGACCCTGGCCCAGTTTTTGGTAATAAAGGTCAACGCCATTAACTTTGATGATCATTTTTTATCCTTTCCCCAACATAGGCTTCCTCGCCCTCGTACTTGCGCGAAGCATAATCCTCCTTTTTCGCGGAGATTTTTTCCCATAGATGCTTAAAAATGCTGGTGTACATCAGCACGTTGGCCACCGTGATGCTGCAAAAGTGGTTCCAGCTGATCGTATGCACGGCGCTATCGGCCCGCTGCCAGTAATGGTAAAGGGGCACAGAGTCGTAATAGCAGCCTTCCGTCTTCATCAGGTAGTCGATGTTAAAAACCTGATCCTCCATTAAATCCAGGTCATTGTTAAAGCGGAGCTTGAGCCGCCTTACCAGCTGGGTCTTGTAGCACTTGTTCCAGGTATAGCCCTTTAGAGGAGAATGCTTGGTGCCCAGGACCTTCACGGTTGCCTGGAAACGGGTCAGCTCGCCTTTGGCAGGCTTGGCGATCGGTACAGAAGGCTTTTTAGGCCGGTCCACATAGTAGCCGCAGGCGATCATGTCATCGTCAGGGTGGTCTTCAAAGCCTTTGATGAAAAAGTCAGTGTAATTTTCATCGACCCAGTCATCGCCATCGTGAAAAATAAAGTAAGGCGTGTCCACCAGGTCCAGGCCTAAGTTGCGGGCAACTGCGACGCCTTCATTTTCTTTAGCCACCAGGCGGAAATTCGCAAAGTCTTTTTCATAGCTGGCCGCAATTTCCCGGGTGCGGTCACTTGACCCGTCATCGATGATCACCAGCTTAAAGGCGCGATTTTTCTGCAAAAGCAGGTGGTCCAGGGCACGGGCTAAGTACTTCTCTTGGTTGTAGACAGTCATGATCACGGTTAGCTTAGGCTCACTTTTTTTAGACAACGCTACTCCTCCTCTCAGAGCCAATTTACTTTATTATATCATCTTCTAAAAAAGTTTTAGACCCCCTGCTCAGCTGATTGGTCTTGACCAATAGTTAAATTTTTTCTAAGGGCCAAAAGGGGTGGGCGAAATTTAGTATAATTAGGGGCGGATAGAATTTAAAAAGGAGAATTTTTTGCAATGAAAAAATTTCTAACCCTGCTGGCCCTAGCAGCCGGCTTAACGTTCAGCCAGCCGGTCCAGGCAGCGTCTTCGTCAACTGACGTTGACACAACGCCGGTGATTACCCTGGGGACCTCTTTGACCGACAGCCAAAGAGAGGGAACCCTGAGCGTTTTAAAGGGCGCTTTGAGCGACTCCAGCAGCTACAACACCTTAACGGTTACGGGGAGTGACCTGGTGACCTACTTGAACCCATCAGGCGACAACTTCACTTCCTCATCCGGCGTTTGGTCCAGTGCCGCCATTGAAAAGACGAGCTCTGGCAGCGGGATCAACGTGCAAATTTTAAACTATAACGGTAAAAACAATATTACGACGATCACAGCCAACCAGTACCGGAACGCGGCCATCACGGCCGGGATCACCGACGCCAACATCTACGTAACGTCCGCGGTCTCCATCGACGGTTCCGGTGCCTTGGCCGGCATTTACAAGGCCTACGCCAAGAGCGGGGAAAAGCTGAACCAAAAGCAGATCACCGCAGCTCAAGACGAACTGTCAACTTTGAGCGGGATCACTAGCGAAAACAAGAATAAAGACGGCTACAGCGACGCGCAGCTGAACAACGCGGTGGCTGGGGCCAAGAAAGAGATGGCGAAGGAAGGTTCAAATATTACTAAGAACCAGATCATCACCATCGTCAACCAGCAGATCAAGGACAACAATCTGACCAATGTCATCACCAATGAACAGAAGAATCAGATTGTTAACGTCTTGATCGAGATCCGCGACTCTGGCGCCTTGAACTCGTCTTCTTTTAAAAAGCAGGCAAGTCAAGCCATGAGTGCCATTCAAAAGAGCGCGAAAGGCATTTTTTCAAAACTGAATACCGAAGAAAACCGCAACGCCCTGCAAAAGCTGTGGGACGCAATCGTCAACTTCTTCACCAACTTGTTTAACAGCTTTAAATAGTTAGGTATTAGCCCCGAATCCATCTTGTGGATTCGGGGCTTTTTGTTTTGGGGTGTTGGTGCGGTGGCGGTGGATGGGTGGGGTTGATGGGACGGTGGTCGGGCGGATGCTGCGGGTCAACTGGGACGTCTGGCTGCACAATATGATGTCAACCAAGCGGCTGACCTGCACAATATGATGTCAACCAAGAATTCTCAATCTTTGGTTGACATTGTTTTGG
>NZ_JBJFHB010000082.1:0-23391 GCF_051893255.1 Lactobacillus sp.
ACCTGCAGTTTTGGCTATAGAAAAAGACCACAAGGCTTTCCTTGTGGTCTTTTTTGCTTTTTCAAACAGGATCAGGCTTCAGTCCTTAATCCTTGCTTTCTTCACTTTCTTGGTCCTTGTCGGCCATTTGCTTTTCCAAATCCGCAATTGAGTAGACTGAGTCTGGTTGTTGCACGTCAGTCTTTGGAGTTTGGTCGCGGTAGATTGGCATCCCAGTACCGGCTGGAATGATCTTACCGATGATGACGTTTTCCTTCAAACCAAGCAATGGGTCGTTCTTGCCGCGGATTGAGGCGTCAGTAAGAACTCTCGTGGTTTCTTGGAAGGAAGCAGCTGACAAGAAACTGTTAGTTTCCAAGGCGGCCTTGGTGATACCCAAGATGTCAGCCTGGCAAGTTGCAGGAATCCCGCCGCTGATGATGACGTCGCGGTTGCGGTCACGGAATTCAGCGATATCCATGACTTCACCTGGCAAGATATCAGTTTCACCTGGGTCCAGAACGCGAACCTTTTGCAGCATCTGTCTAGTCAAGACTTCAGCGTGCTTGTCGGCCAAGTCAACACCCTGAGTCCGGTAGGACTTTTGCACTTCGGCCAAGATGTATTCTTCAGTCGTCAAAGTGTCGGTAACCTTGATGAGTTCCTTAGGGTCGATAGAACCTGGGATCAGCTTGTCACCGCGGTGGATTTCGTCGCCTTCTTGAACGGCTGGCTTAGCAGTGTAAGGGATCGTGTAGACACGAGTGTCGATCTTGCCCTTAACCGTGATTTCTTGCAAGTGTTCAGCAGCGTTGCTTTCAATCTTGTCAACGACACCGTCAACTTCAGAGATTACCGCACGACCCTTAGGGTTACGTGCTTCAAACAATTCTTGAACACGAGGAAGACCCTGAGTGATGTCTTCTGCGCCGGCAACACCACCGGTGTGGAAAGTACGCAGAGTCAGCTGAGTACCTGGTTCACCGATTGATTGAGCGGCAACAGTACCAACTGCTTCACCGATTTCAACTTCTTCAGCAGTTGCAAGGTTGCGGCCGTAGCACTTGCGGCAAATACCGTGGGAAGTGTTGCAAGTCAGGATTGAGCGAATTTCAACTTCTTGAACGCCGGCATCAACGATCTTTTGAGCCATTTCTTCATCCATCAAGACGCCCTTAGGGCAGATAACTTCGCCCGTTTGTGGGTCTTTGACAGTCCGGTTAGTAAAGCGGCCAACCAAACGGTCGTAGAGGGATTCGATCAAACCAGCATCCTTGTCGATGATGGCTCTGGCAGTAATGCCGCGGTCAGTGCCACAGTCGTCTTCACGGATGATAACGTCCTGGGCAACGTCAACCAGACGCCGAGTCAGGTAACCAGATTGAGCGGTCTTCAAGGCCGTGTCAGTCATCCCCTTACGAGCACCGTGAGTTGACATGAAGAGTTCCAGAACCGTCAAGCCTTCCTTGAAGTTGGAGATAACTGGAATTTCGAAGAGCTCACCACTTGGCGTAGCCATCAAACCACGCATCCCGGCCAACTGGGTAAAGTTGGAGATGTTACCACGGGCACCAGACTGCTGCATGACTGAAATAGGGTTTCTTTGGTCCTTAAATTCAGCGATTTCCTTTTGAACGGCATCCTTACAGTCAGTCCAGATCTTGATGATGTTGTCGTGGCGTTCCTTGTCGGACAGCTTACCACGGCGGAACATCTTGGAAACTTCCTTAACTTGCTTACGAGCTTCAGCAACCAAGGCATCCTTAGTCTTGGTTTCTGGAACGTCGGCCATCCCGATGGTCAAGCCAGAGATGGTTGAAGCTGAGTAGCCCATTTCCTTCAAGTCGTCCAAGTATTCAGAAGTTCTTTGTACCCGGTAGCGCTTGTAGATTTCAGAAATCGTGTCACCCAAGAAGCCCTTCTTAAATGGCGTAGCTACCAAGTCACGGCCAACTTCAGCAATCTTGTCGTGGATGTCTTCACCGTTTTCCAAGAAGTACTTGTCAGCCATTGGACCAGTCAAGTTGTCTTGAGTTGGTTCGTTGATGTAGAAGTAGTCATCTGGGAACAGGGAGTTGAAGACCAAACGGCCGTAAGTAGTGATGAAGATGCTGTCATCGTGACCCTTGCCCCATGGCTTAGCTGGCATTGAAGCAGCTGAAACGCCGATGATGGTGTGGTAGTGGATGTCGCCATTGTTGTAAGCAATGGTTGCTTCTTCTGGAGTAGCAAAGATCATGCCTTCGCCTTCACGGCCAAGTTCAGCCTGAGTCAGCCAGTAGTTACCCAAAACGATGTCCTGCGATGGGGTAACGATTGGCGTACCATCCTTAGGAGTCAAGATGTGGTGAGCTGCCAGCATCAACAGTCTTGATTCAGCAACAGCTTCATCTGACAAAGGTACGTGGATGGCCATCTGGTCACCGTCGAAGTCGGCGTTGTAGGCTTCACAAGCAAGTGGGTGCAAACGCAAAGCCTTACCTGGAACCAAAACTGGTTCAAAGGCTTGGATTGACAGCCGGTGCAGGGTAGGTGCGCGGTTCAAGAGAACTGGACGTTCCTTGATGACGTATTCCAATACGTCCCAGATGTCGTCGTCTTCACGGTCGATCTTGCGCTTAGCGTTCTTGATGTTAGAAGCGATGCCCCGGCGAACCAGTTCACGCATAACGAATGGCTTGAAGAGTTCCAAGGCCATTGGACGCGGAACGCCGCATTGGTACAGCTTCAGCTTAGGTGAAACGTCGATAACTGAACGACCAGAGTAGTCAACACGCTTACCAAGCAAGTTTTGACGGAAACGACCTTGCTTACCCTTCAGCATGTGAGAAATTGACTTCAGTGGACGGTTACCAGGACCAACCACTGGCCGGCCGCGGCGACCGTTGTCGATCAAGGCGTCAACGGCTTCTTGCAACATTCTTTCTTCGTTTTGCACGATCAAGCCTGGTGCGTGCATGTCCAAAAGCTTCTTCAGACGGTTGTTTCGGTTGATAACCCGGCGGTACAAGTCGTTCAAGTCGGAAGTAGCGAAACGGCCACCTTCCAGTTGCACCATTGGACGCAGGTCTGGTGGAATAACTGGGATAGTTTCCATAACCATCCATTCAGGCTTGTTGCCACTGTTCTTGAAGGCATCCAAGATGTCCAAGCGGCGAATTGCGCGGGTACGCTTTTGCCCCTTCAAGGTTTGCAGTTCAGCCTTTAATTCAGCAACTTCCTTGTCCAAGTCAACTTGCTTAAGCAAATCACGGATGGCTTCAGCACCCATCTTAGCAACGAAGCGGTTGCCGTACTTAGCTCTTTCTTCTCGGTATTCAGCTTCAGTCAAAAGCTGCTTAGCTTCCAAACCGGTGTCGCCTGGATCGATCACGATGTAGGCAGCAAAGTAGATAACTTCTTCCAATTGCTTTGGTGAAACGTCCAAAACCAGACCCATTCTTGAAGGAATGCCCTTGAAGTACCAAATGTGGGTTACTGGTGCGGCCAATTCGATGTGGCCCATCCGTTCACGGCGAACGTGAGAAGTCGTAACTTCAACGCCGCAGCGGTCACAGACGATGCCCTTGTAGCGAACGCCCTTGTACTTGCCACAGGCACATGCATAGTCCTTGGTTGGCCCAAAGATTCGCTCATCAAACAAACCGTCTTTTTCTGGCTTTAAAGTACGGTAGTTAATGGTTTCAGGCTTCTTAACTTCCCCGTATGACCAGCTTCTAATCTTGTTTGGTGAAGCCAAGCCAATTTGCATGCTTTCAAACTTATTTACGTCGATCAAAGTTTAACCCTCCAATTACTTAGAAGCATTTTCGTCATCGCTGGCGCTGTCTACAGCGGCATCAGCATCGGCAGTTTGATCAGCTGCTTTGGCATTTGCTGCTTCTTCTTCAGCGATTTCGGCTTCTTCTTCGGCCAACTTCTTCTTCTCTTGCGCTTCGGCAAGGCGAGATAAAGTATCGATGTTTACGTGTTCATTGGAGTCTTCGTCCATGTCGCGCAGTTCAACTTCGTTTTCGTCGCTGTCCAAAACGCGCAGGTCCAGACCCAATGATTGCAATTCCTTAACCAAAACCCGGAATGATTCTGGAACGCCTGGCTTAGGAATTCTTTCGCCCTTAACGATGGCTTCATATGCCTTAACACGGCCAACAACGTCGTCTGACTTGTAAGTCAAGATTTCTTGCAGAGTGTAGGCTGCACCGTAGGCTTCCAAAGCCCAAACTTCCATTTCACCAAACCGCTGGCCACCAAATTGTGCCTTACCACCAAGTGGTTGTTGGGTAACCAGTGAGTATGGCCCGATGGAACGAGCGTGGATCTTGTCGTCAACCATGTGAGTCAGCTTCAGGTAGTACATGACCCCAACTGATACCCGGTTGTGGAATGGCTCACCGGTCCGGCCGTCGTAAAGAACAGTCTTACCGTCTGAGTCAACGCCGGCTTCTTTTACCAAGTCCCAAACGTCATCTTCGCTAGCCCCGTCGAAGACTGGAGTCGCAACGTGGATCCCAAGTGCGCGAGCTGCCCGACCCAAGTGGATTTCCAAAAGCTGCCCGATGTTCATACGTGAAGGCACACCCATTGGGTTCAAGCAGATGTCGACTGGCGTACCATCTGGCAAGTATGGCATGTCTTCTACTGGAGCAACCAAGGCAACCGTACCCTTGTTACCGTGACGACCGGACATCTTGTCACCGACTTGGATCTTTCTCTTTTGGACGATGTAAACCCGAACCAGGGTGTTAACGCCTGGAGCCAGTTCGTCGCCGGCTTCACGGGTGAAGACTTGAACGTCTTGAACGACACCGCCGCCGCCATGTGGCACCTTCAAGGAAGTGTCACGAACTTCGCGGGCCTTTTCACCGAAGATGGCGTGCAAAAGTCTTTCTTCAGCGCTCAGTTCGGTAATCCCCTTAGGGGTAACCTTACCAACCAAGATGTCGCCGTCGTGAACTTCAGCACCGATCCGGATGATACCATTTTCGTCCAGGTCCTTCAGTGCATCTTCACCAACGTTAGGGATTTCCCGAGTGATTTCTTCTGGCCCCAGCTTGGTGTCACGAGCTTCTGAGTCGTAGTCTTCAATGTGAATTGAAGTGTAGACGTCTTCCTTAACCAAGCGTTCGCTCAGCATGATGGCGTCTTCGAAGTTGTACATGTTCCAAGTAGTGAAGGCGATAACTGGGTTTTGACCCAAGGACAGTTCACCGTCAGCCATTGATGGACCGTTGGCAATTACTTGGCCCTTCACAACGCGGTCGCCAGTTGAAACGTTTGGAGTTTGGTTGTAGTTCTTAGTTGCGTTTGAACGACGGTACTTTTCAAGCGTGTAGCTGTCAAGAGTTTGGTCGTCGCGGCGAACGCGGATTTCGTTAGCGTCTACGTATTCAACGACACCGTCAGCTTCAGCCAGCAAAGCGTCACCTGAGTCGTGACCGGCACGGTATTCCATACCAGTGGCAACCAGTGGGCTGTGTGGGTTGATCAAAGGAACAGCCTGACGTTGGTGGTTGGCCCCCATCAAGGCCCGGTTTGAGTCGTCGTTTTCCAAGAATGGAATACATGCAGAAGTTACAGAAACAACCTGCTTTGGAATAACGTCCATGTAGTCGATCCGGTCAGGACTTACTTCGACGTTGTCTTCCCGGTGACGGCAAAGGATCACGTCATCAACGAATGAGCCATCTTCGTTAAGTGGAGTGTTGGCCCCAGCGATGATGTAGTTGTCTTCTACATCGGCAGTCAAGTAGTCGATCTTGTCGGTAACCTTGTGGGTGGTCCAAGATACGCGGCGGTATGGGGTTTCCAAGAAGCCGTACTTGTTGATGATGGCGTAAGTTGCCATGGAGTTGATCAAACCGATGTTAGGACCTTCTGGCGTTTCAATTGGGCACAAACGACCATAGTGGGTGTAGTGAACGTCACGAACTTCGTAGCCGGCACGGTCACGAGACAAACCACCAGGCCCCAAGGCTGACATACGACGCTTGTGGGTCAATTCGCCCAGTGGGTTGTTTTGGTCCATGAACTGGGAAAGTTGGGATGAACCAAAGAATTCCTTGATGGAACCAACGATTGGACGAATGTTGATCAGTTGTTGTGGGGTAACAGTAGCTGCGTCTTGGATTGACATCCGTTCGCGAACGACACGTTCCATTCTGGCCAAACCGATCCGCATTTGGTTTTGCAAAAGTTCACCAACACGGCGAATCCGGCGGTTACCCAAGTGGTCGATGTCGTCAACAGTACCAACGCCTTCTTGCAATTCCAAGAAGTAGTTGACAGAAGCCAAGATGTCAGCTGGAGTGATGCACTTCACGTCTTCAGCGATGTGGCCGTTTGAAATCAGCTTGATTTCGCGGTCTGGCACTTCACGGGAGAAGACCTTGATTTCTTGAACAGTGATTGGTTCAGGAATGGCACCTTCTTCTGATGGCGTGTAGGTAACAGTCTTGAAGTCGTCCCGGTCAAGGTATTCCTTCAAAGTGTCCATCACTTCGTTGTTAACAACAGTGCCCTTAGCTGCCAAAACTTCCCCAGTGTCTGGGTCAGCCAGAGTTTCAGCCAAAGTGTAGCCCAAAAGGCGGTTCTTCAAGCTCAGCTTCTTGTTAACCTTGTAGCGGCCAACAGCTGCTAAGTCGTAGCGGCGTGGGTCAAAGAAGCGTGATACCAACAGGCTGCGTGAAGAATCAGTGGTCTTTGGTTCACCTGGACGCAGACGGTCGTAGATGTCCTTCAAAGCTTCAGCAACGCGGCTGTCAGCAGGGTTCTTGTGAACGTCCTTGTCCAAAGTCAAGTTCAAGGTGTCGCTGTCGCCAAAAATTTCCTTGATTTCGCTGTCTGAGCCAAAGCCCAAAGCCCGTACTAAAACTGACAAAGGCAGCTTTCTAGTCCGGTCAACGCGCACGTAAGAAATGTTCTTAGCGTCAGTTTCAAATTCAAGCCAGGCCCCCCGGTTAGGGATTACCGTAGTACCGAAGATTTGACGGCCGTTCTTGTCAAATTCACCGCTGTAGTAAACGCCTGGTGATCTAACCAGCTGAGAAACGATAACTCTTTCAGCCCCGTTAACGATGAAAGAACCAGACTTGGTCATCAAAGGCAAGTCGCCAAAGAAGACGTCTTGAGTCTTGATTTCGCCAGTTTCGTGGTTAGTCAATTTCAAAGTCACGTGCATTGGTGCTGAGTAAGTTGCATCGTGCTTGCGTGATTCGTCAACAGTGTACTTTGGTTCTTGCAGCTTGTAGTCGACATATTCCAAAGTCAAGCGACCTGAAGTATCGCTGATTGGCAAGATGTCGTCAAAAACTTCCTTAATACCTTGATCAAGGAACCACTTGTATGATTCAGTTTGCACATCCGTCAAGTTTGGCAGCGGCAGGATTTCTTTAATCCGGGAAAAGCTGCGTCTTGTCCGGTGTTGTCCGTAATTTACTACGTGTCCGTTTAGCAAGGAAAACATCCTTTCTATCCTGTTTGAAGAAAGCAAATATTACATTTGTGTTACATTTAAAAAAAGCTGAGTAATTCCGGTATTTTGAGCATAAAAAAGACAAAAACGAACCTGTCGTTTTTGTCTCTATCATTTTACTGGACAATATATCAGTAAAATCCTGAACTTCAGCCTTTTAAATCGCTAAATATTGTACCACTTTTTTTCAATTGTTGCAACTACTTGCCGCCAAATAACGTTGCTGCAACGGTTGATAAGCCTGCCCCTGTATTTTGGTAGCTACCAGCAGTGATGCTCCAAAAAATCTCTTTTCCATGCGGACTTAACTGCGACTTAATCGCAACTGGCTGCAAGGCAATGCGCAAGTCGCGCATTACTTTACCAATATAGACCTTGTGTTCCAATTGATGCTTAGCTTCCAAAAGAGCTTCGCGCTCTTCTGCCGGCATTTCATCGTAGAGGGCATCGATAATGTTACTATAAAGCAGAATTCGACCATCTGGATCTTTTGGCTTTACTTGAACCGATTGCTGTTCTTTCTTCTTTTTGCCAAACACAGTTTATCCTCCTAAAAGTTAACATATATCCTCCTATAGCTGAACTTATGAGGACTATTATAGATCTAAGGCTGATAGTTTTTCAATTTTTTTGCAAAAAGTTCAAAGTTTATCTATCTATCGAATTTAATGCCCGCTAACCGTGGCCTTCTCCTCGCCCTTTTTGATAATGTCAAACTTCAGCTTGCCGCGGCTGGCACCAATCTTGATCGTATCGCCAGCTTGCAAGTCTTCGTTGACCAGGTATTGGGCCAGTTGGTCTTCCACTTCATCTTGGATGGTCCGGCGAAGTGGCCGCGCACCCATTTCTGGGTTGTAGCCATCCTTAGCCAGTTGGTCCAAGGCGGCTGGTGAGATCTTCAAGGTAATGTCCTTGTCAGCCAGGCGCTTAACCAATTTTCTGGTCAAGAGAGTAACAATCGTCCGCAATTGCTTTGCCGTTAACGGCTTGAAGACGATCTTTTCATCAATCCGGTTCAAGAATTCCGGTCTGAAGAAGTCCTTGGTTGCCTTGGCTACCTTGTCGGAGATAACCTTGGCCTGGTCTGGCTTGGTCTTGGCAAAGCCGACTTGGTTGTCTTCTTCCAAGGATCTGGACCCCAGGTTAGAAGTCATGATGATGATCGTGTTTCTAAAGTCAATCTTGCGACCTAAGGAGTCAGTCAAAAAGCCTTCATCAAGAACTCTCAATAAGACGTTGAAGATTTCTGGGTTAGCCTTTTCTACTTCGTCAAAAAGCACAACGGAGTATGGATGCTCGCGAACCTTGTTAGACAGCTGCCCGCCTTCTTCATAGCCGACATAACCAGGCGCTGACCCAATCAGCTTAGAAGAAGCTTCTTTGTCCATGTATTCAGACATGTCGACTCTGATGATGTTGTCTTCTGAGCCAAAGACAGCTTCGGCCACCGCCTTGGCCAGTTCAGTCTTACCAACCCCAGTTGGCCCTAAGAAGAGGAAGGAACCGATTGGGCGGTTTTCATCCTTCAAGCCGCTTCTGGACCGCCGAATGGCATTGGCTACTGCCTTAACCGCATCGTCTTGACCGATGACCCGCTCATGCAAGATGCCTTCTAGGTTGGCCAAGCGCTTGTTTTCGCTGGTCTTCAGCTGGGTAACTGGCACGCCGGTCCAGATGGAAACCACCTTGGCGATGTCTTCTGGACCAACCGTTGCCCGCTTGCTTTCCTTGCCAGCCAGCTTCTTAGCCAGGTCTGACCGCTTTTGCCGCAGGTCGATTTCCTTATCTCTCAAGTTAGCGGCTTGAACAAAGTTTTGTTCAGCAGCGGCATCATTTTTGGCCTTTAAGGTTCGGCTGATTTCCAGATCCAACTTGGCCAGGTCCTTATCATCGCCTGTGTCGTTAGCCAATTTCACAGCCGCACTGGCTTCATCGATCAAGTCGATGGCCTTGTCTGGCTGGAAGCGGTCAGCGATGTAGCGGCTAGACAGGTTAACTGCAGACTGCAGGGCTTCTTCAGACAAGGTTACCCGGTGGTAGTCCTCGTACTTGGACTTGAGCCCTTCCAAGATCTTCAAGGTCTCTTCCGTACTTGGCTCAGACAAACGAACTAACTGGAAGCGGCGGACAAAGGCCGAATCCTTTTCCATGTGCTTGCGGTATTCTTCAAAGGTGGTCGCCCCAATTAATTGGATGTCGCCCCGCGCCAAAGCTGGCTTTAAGGTATTAGAAGCGCTCATCGCGCCTTCAGCATCCCCGGCCTTGACCAAGGTGTGGATTTCGTCCACAAACAAGATCACGTTCTTGCTGGAGATGACTTCCTTAATCAACCGGTCCAGCCGCTCTTCAAATTCGCCCCGGTAGCGGGTGCCGGCGACCATGCTGTTGACGTCCAAGGAAACAACGCGCTTGTTCTGCAAGTCCCGCGGAACCTTTTTAGCCACAATGTCGCTGGCCAAGGCTTCAGCTACCGCCGTTTTACCAACGCCGGGCTCACCGACCAAGAGCGGGTTATTCTTGGTTCTTCTGGACAAAATTTGGATGACCCGGTCCAATTCTTTTTGCCGGCCGATCACGGGGTCAATGTCCCCGTTTTTAGCCCGCTTGTTTAGGTCTACGCCAAAGCGGTCCAGCATCGGGGTTTGGGACTGGCCACTCACCTGGCTTGAACCAGGCCGGCTCACTTCCCCATCGTCCAAGTTGTTGGCATCATCTAACTCATCTCTTAAGTTGTCGATGTCCACGTCCAGATTTTTCAAAATCATGGCTGACAAAATCTGCTCGCTGGAAACCAGGGCCTGCAGGATGTCGGTCGTTTCGATCTGCTTAGCGCCGCGGGCTTCAGAATTGCGCTTGGCATTTTCTAGAGCCAGGGTTAAACGAGGAGACATTTCCATAAAGGAGGCGCCAGCTGAAGAACCGTAGCCCGTGTAGCGCTCGATTTCTTCGCGTACGCCAGTTGGAGTCACCCCCATGGTCCGCAGGATCTTGCCCGCCTTACCGTCAGCCTCGATCACGATGGCCAAAAGCACGTGTTCGGTGCCAATTAAGCGGTGGTGAAAAGCCTGTGCCTGCTCCTTGGCAATTTCTAAAACTTGATTGCTGCTATTACTGTAAGAATTTTGCATAAAAACACCGCCTTAGTTCTGTGCTTGACCCAAGACTACGCCAGCAATCTTCTCCAGGTATTCCTGGTCAAGCTGGTCAAAATTGCTAAAAGTCGTTGAGTCAAAATCATATACGCCCCAAAGGTCGCCCTGCTGGTTGAAGATGGGCACCACAATTTCGGAATTAGAGGCACTGTCGCAGGCGATATGGCCTGGAAAGTCGTGGACATTTTCCACGATCTGGGTTGCCTGGTCCTTAGCCGCCTTGCCGCAAACGCCCTTGCCGATTTGGATGTGGACGCAGGCTGGCTGCCCTTGGAAGGGCCCCAAGATCAGCTCGCCCTTTTCAAAGCGATAGACGCCAGCAAAGTTGACGTTCTTTAATTGGTGGTATAGCAGGGCTGACACGTTGGCCGTGTTGGCGATCCAGTCGCTTTCGCCGTATACCAAGGCTTCGGCCTGCTTGAGCAAAAGCTCGTATTCTTCTTGACTTGCTGCTGCCATCTTGTTCCTCCATCATGCTCTAAAAAGTAGATAGTCTTTGTTTCTTCTTTTTTATTGAAAAAATCCTGAAAACACTATGCTTTGAAGCATAGCATTTAACTGTTTCAGTTACAAGCCGGACGCCTTTTCACCTACTTATTATAAGCTAGTTCAGCTAGAAAGTTAAAAAGGCAAAAAGAAAAGACCCGCTAAACAGCGAGTCTTTGTTTGGAGCGGAAGACGGGATTCGAACCCGCGACCCCCACCATGGCAAGGTGATGTTCTACCACTGAACTACTTCCGCGATACGTTTTTTAGTATAGCAGATGGAGAAGATTTTTCAAGCCTTTTTAGCAAAAAAGTTTCTCCAAGCTGATTTTACAAAAAGAAAAAAGCACTACTTAAACAAGTAATGCTTTGATCACACATTGGCTATCGGGAATGCAGGATTTGAACCTGTGACCTCTACGTCCCGAACGTAGCGCTCTACCAAACTGAGCTAATTCCCGAACTGAAGCGGAAGACGGGATTCGAACCCGCGACCCCCACCATGGCAAGGTGATGTTCTACCACTGAACTACTTCCGCAACACAATTATTAGGATAATCAAAAAAGGCGACTTGTGCAAGCCCTTTTCAGCTTATTTTTGTGAAAAAAGGCAAAATAAGACTCCTGCCGCTGGGCAAGAGTCCTACTTGATATTTCGTTTCGCTGTTTTTGTAAGTATTTGAGTTTTGTCTGTTGTTAGTTTGGTATTTGGTAGTTAGCTATTGGTATTTTTACTATTTAGAGGATTTTTTCTGTTATTTTTTCTGGCTTAATCCAGCTTGTCCAAGCCTTGCTCAAGGTCGGCCAAGAGGTCATTGATGTTTTCGACCCCGATTGACAACCGAATCAAGTCTGGGGTAATGCCCACGCTGGCCAATTCTTCATCAGTCAATTGGGCGTGGGTCGTGGTTGCTGGCTGAATGATCAAGGACTTGGCATCGGCCACGTTAGCCAAGAGGCTGAAGAGCTTCAAGTTAGAAATCAGCTTTTTGCCGGCTTCTGCCCCGCCCTTCAGACCAAAGGTGAAGACTGAGCCGGCGCCCTTAGGGAAGTCGCGTTCTGCCAAGGCGTGGTCTGGGCTGTCTGGCAATTTTGGATAGCGAACCCATGCAACTTTTGGATGGTTGGCTAAAAATTCTGCCACTCTTTCCGCATTGTAAACGTGGCGTTCTACTCGAAGAGACAAGCTTTCAAGGCCTTGCAAGAGCAAGAAGGCGTTGAATGGACTAAGAGCAGCCCCAGTGTCCCGCAAAACGGTGGCCCGGATCTTGGTGGTAAAGGCTGCTGGGATCTGGCCCCAAGTTACATCCTTGTATGAAGGGTCAGGATTGGTGAAGCCTGGGTAGCGACCAGAAGCAGCATAGTCAAACTTGCCATTTTCAACAACGACCCCGCCCATCGTGGTCCCGTGGCCACCGAAGAACTTGGTTGCAGAGTGCAAGACCACGTCTGCCCCATGCTCAAATGGCCGGTAAAGGTATGGAGTGGCGAAGGTGTTGTCGATGATGACCAAGACCCCATGCTTGTGGGCAATTTCGGCTACGGCATCAATGTTAATCAAGTTGGCATTCGGGTTGCCGATGGTTTCAGCATAAACCACCTTGGTATGTTCATTGATTTCCTTTTCAAAGTTGGCTGGGTCGCTTGGATCAACGAAATGAGTCTTGATGCCAAGCGGCGGCAAAGTTTGAGCAAACAGGTCGTAGGTTCCGCCGTAGACCGTTGACGCAGAGACGATTTCATCGCCGGCGCCCGCCACGTTCAAGATGGCTGCGGTAATGGCCGCTGCCCCAGTTGCCAGGGCCACGCCGCCGGTGCCGCCTTCAAGGGCAGCCACCCGGCTTTCAAAGACGGCCGTGGTTGGGTTGGTCAAGCGGGTGTAAATGTTGCCCGCATCCGTCAAGGCAAAGCGGCCGGCTGCTTGGTCGGCGTCATCAAAGACGTAAGAGGTCGTTTGGTAAATTGGAACTGCGCGGGCGCCGGTCTCGTCGATCGGTTGGCCTGCGTGGACCTGCAATGTTTCAAATGATAAACCTTCGTTACTGATTGGTGCCTTGCTCATAATTGTTACCTCACTGTATTTAAAATTAGTTTTGGATCGGCGTGTCTAGTCTGTTAGACTCGCTATTTTATCTTTTTTACTTTTGAAAAAATGCTAATTAAAATACAGTTCTACATGGCCGTTGTGCCAATGGCTGTTCCGCGCCAGCAAATGAGCCAGCGCTTGGTTTGCTGATACCTTTGTCTGCCCATAATTGCCTTTCTAAAAATTCAAATCAAAAAATTAGAGAAAATAAAAACCGCCCTCAGCGGGCGGCTTCATCATCTCATGAACATTCGCGCAATGCGCTGAACTAATGCCGGAGAGCCCGCTGGTATGTCAAAGAAGTCATGCTGCACATCAGCATCACCATCATTGACATCATCATCGCTGCATTTACAAAGACTAACATCGTGGGTTCTCCTTTCTTCATCAATCTTTAATTTATGTCTAAGTATACCAGGACTTTTTTCATTGTCAACGGCTTTTCAGATTTTTTCGCAAAAAAGGCAAACAAAAACCAGAAAGCTTACGCGTGCTTCCTGGCGACAAGTCCTATTCTGCAAATTAAAGGCGATAAACGGCAATTCATGAGCCTTTAATTTGTATTCAAATTATAACCCCATTTAAAGTAAAGTCAATCTATTTTACTTAAACAAAGTAAAGGAGTGCTGGGCCATGGCCAGGCCAGCGCTAACCACCAGCAGGATGAAGCCCAGCCAGAGCTGGACGGTTTGGTCGCTTTGCAGCAGCCAGACTCCGCCTAGGAAAAAGAAGCCGGCCAAGAAAAAGAGACTAAAGTGGGTCACCAGCAAAAGCGCCGTCAGAAAGAAGAAGATGCCGCTGTAGAGGTAAAAGAGCTCTTTTTTCAGTTTAGTCCACAGAAAAACGGGCGCCAAAAAATAGCAAAGGGCTACCCCAGCCGCCAGACCCGCTGGTAGATAATTATCCGCCAAAAGCAGGTCCAGGCCGTCATTTAAGGCCAAAAAGGCCGCGCCGATTGCCAAAATCGTCGTCATTAACAAGAGCAAGTGCTTATAAGTCGTCAAAAGATTAACCTCTAGTCATAATTGCTAGTTTAAATTGTTCTTATTTTAGCAGATTATTATAATAAATGCACTAATTTAAAAAGGCTTTCTAGTAATTTTTCACTCTTTCCAAGCAAAAAGCCCGCCTATCAACAAGGATAAGCGGGCTTTTTGTATAGTGCTATTTTTATAACACTATTACTTGTCTAAATTAATATTTTTTTCTTCGTCAACGATCTTTTCTGGACGCATGGTTGGGAAGAGCAGGACGTCACGGATGGACGCTGCGTTGGTGAGCAGCATAACCAAACGGTCAATCCCGATGCCCAGACCACCCGTAGGTGGCATCCCGTATTCCATAGCTCTCAGGTAGTCTTCGTCGATGATGTCGGCTTCGTCGTTGCCGGCGTCACGTTCAGCCATTTGGGCTTCAAACCGTTCTCTTTGGTCGAGCGGATCGTTCAATTCGGAGAAGGCGTTGCCGTATTCGTTACCCATGATGAAGATTTCGAAACGGTCAGTGAAGCGTGGGTCGTCAGCGTTCTTCTTAGCCAGCGGTGATACTTCAACTGGGTGACCGTAAACGAAGGTTGGGTCAACGATGGTCTTTTCACCAAATTCTTCAAAGAAGGCGTTGATGATGTGACCTACTTGCCAGTAAGGTTCCACTTCCACATGGTGTTCAGCGGCAATGTTGCGGGCTTGTTCCAAAGTCATTGGCTGCCAGAAGTCAACGCCGGTCAATTCCTTGATCAGGTCAACCATGTGCACGCGGCGGAATGGCTTGCCCAGGTCCAGGTCAGTGCCTTGGTAGTTGATCTTGCCATCTTCAGAAACCACCTTAGCAGCAGCTCTGATGATGCCTTCAGCTTCGTCCATAACGTCGTGGAAGTCGTAGTAAGCAGCGTAGGTTTCCAGTTCAGTAAATTCAGGGTTGTGCTTTAAGTCCATGCCTTCGTTTCTGAAGACCCGGCCGATTTCGTAAACTCTTTCCATGTCGCCGACGATCAACCGCTTCAAAGGCAATTCCAAGGCGATCCGCATGTAAAGGTTGATGTCCAAGGCATTGTGGTGGGTAATAAATGGACGCGCTTCGGCACCACCTGGGATGTTGTGCAAAACTGGCGTTTCAACTTCCAAGAAGTCTTGGCCGTTCAAGTAGTCGCGGATGGCTTGGATGATCTTGGTCCGGTTGACAAAGCGGTTGTAGCTTTCCCGGTTGGTGATCAGGTCCAGGTAACGCTGACGGTAAATAGCTTCAACGTCCTTCAAGCCGTGGTACTTGTCAGGAAGTGGACGCAGGGCCTTGGACAAGAAGGTAACGTGTTGAGCGCGAACAGACAATTCGCCGCTGTCAGTCTTGAAGACTTCCCCTTCAATGCCCAAGAAGTCGCCAAGGTCGGCCTTCTTGAAGACTTGGTAGTTTTCTTCGCCAACGATGTCCTTCCGAACGTAGATCTGAATCTTGCCGCTTCTGTCGTAGAGGTCAGCAAAGCCAACCTTGCCCTTGCCACGCTTGGCCAGCATTCTACCAGCAATCTTGGTTTTAGGCATGTCAGCGTTCAATTCATCCTTGTCTAAGCCAAGGTACTTTTCGTCCAGGTCCCGGGCCAAGGCTTCACGGTCGTATTTGCGGCCGAAAGGTTCGATGCCCATTTCCTTAAGTTCTTCTAGCTTTTGACGACGAACAAGCAATTGATCGTTAATTTCGTTCTTTGCCAACGTGTTATCCTCCATTAATTAGTTTCTGTATTAGCCTTGCGAGCGGCCTTAGCTTTTTCGCGCTTTTCATAAGTTTCGACGAAGTCATCAAGCAAGTCTTCGACTTCTTGCCGCGTCCAGACCTCATTTATTTTAGCACGAGTCCGGGCTGAACGGGGAATTCCCTTCAAATAATATGCGGCTTGCTGACGAAATTCGGGTACGGCCCGCTTTTCCCCATGCAAATCCACCAGTTCTTGCAGCTGATGCTTGGCGGTTGCGACCTTTTCCCGCACGGTTTGCTCAGGCAATTTCTCCCCAGTTTCCAGGTAGTGGACCATGTCCTGCAAGATCCAAGGATTGCCTAGGGCTGCCCGGCCGACCATGACGGCAGTTGCGCCGATTTCATCCAGGGCCTTTTTGGCCAGTTCTGGCGTCGTGATGTCGCCGTTAGCCACAAAAGGTACGTCCAAAACTTGCGCTACATCGTGCAGGGTTTCCCAGTCGGCTTCGCCTTGGTACATCTGCTTTCTGGTCCGGCCGTGCATGGCGATCATGGATGCACCGGCTTCTTGAGCAGCCAGGGCGTTTTCCACAGCGAAGATGTGCTTGCGGTCCCAGCCAATCCGCATCTTGACCGTCACGGGCTTTTCCACATTCTGGACCACCTTGTGGACCATTTGGTAGATCTTGTTTGAGTCAAGGAGCCATTTAGAACCGGCGTCAGTCTTGGTGACCTTAGGCACCGGGCAGCCCATGTTGATGTCGATGATGTCGGCATCAGTGTGCTGGTCGATGTATTGGGCTGCTTGCAAAAGGCTGTCTTCGGTCCCGCCAAAAATCTGGATGCTCATCGGGTGCTCATTAGGGTCCACGTCCAGCATGCTCAGGGTCTTTTGGTTGCCATAGATAATGCCATGGTCAGAGATCATTTCGCAGACGACCATCCCGGCACCAAATTCCTTGCAGACTTTTCGAAAAGCCATGTTGGAAACGCCGGCCATGGGCGCAACGACTACCCGGTTAGGGATTTCGATCTCGCGAATCTTCCAAGTATTGTCCTTTGCCATCAATCGAGGCTCCTTTCTCAGTTACAACCTATATATCATAACAAGAAAATTAGTAAAGGACAAATTTTAAATATCCACAAAAAAATTCTCTCGATAAAGAGAGAATTTTTTGCACAATTATTCAGCTTCGTTAGTCTTCTTCGCCAAAACATCCTTCAATTCAGCTTCAGAGAACTGGTACTTGTCGCCGCAGAAGTTGCAGACTAATTCTGCCCCGTGGTCTTCCTTGATCATTTCTTCTAGCTGTGTTGGCTTCAAGGTTGCCAAGAGCTTGGCGTACTTTTCCTTGGAGCAGTCGCAGTAGTACTTAACCGGCGCCGTTTCCAAGATCTTCAAGTCGTCGCCCAAGATCTTCTTAGCAAGTTCTTCTGGGGTCATCCCGTCCAAAAAGGCGCTGGATAGCTGCGGCAATTCCTTGATTCTTTCTTCAGCTTCCTTCAGTTCTTCATCGGTTGCCCCTGGCAAGGCTTGCAGCAAAAAGCCGCCCGCGGCCCCAATCGTGTTGTTAGGGTTGACGAAAACAGACAGGCCAACGGCTGAAGGCACTTGTTCTGACTTAGCCAGGTAGTAAGTGAAGTCTTCTGCGATTTCACCAGACACGATTGGCACTTCCCCAGTGTAAGGCTGCTTGAGGCCTAAGTCCTTGGTCACTTGCAGCCAGCCTTGGCCAACCGCCTTTTTCACGTCAATGTGGCCATCTTCTTTAGCTGGCAAGGCAATGTGGTTGTTTTGAATGTAGCCCTTCACCGTCAGGTCAGATTGAGCCGTTACGACGGTTGCCCCAACTGGGCCATTGCCTAAAAGGCGCACCGTCAATTCCTGCTTGCCTTTTAAGTCAGCAGCTGCGAGCAGCACTGCCCCCAGCAGAGTTCTGCCCAAAACGGCAGATGAGGCTGACCAGGTGTCGTGGCGCTCTTGGGCTTCCGCAACCAAGTCTTTTCCGGTCACTGCCAACAGGCGCAGGTTCTTGCTAGCACTTAAGGCTCTAACTAAGTAATCGTTCATGTTTCTTCCTCCATAAAAATAGAGCCGTTGCCGGCTCTATTTCTCTTATTCATCCTGGCTTGAATCGTCTTGATCCTTGTTTTGATCAGCTTCTTGATCCTCGCTAGGCTTTTCTGCTTTTTCTTTGCTTGCTAAGTCGTCTTCGCTTGGCGTCTTAACGGCTGATTCAGTCAGCTTGTCAAGGTCTTCTTTTGGAATAACCTTCTTTTCAACTGCAACTGGCGTTTCCTTGACTTGGCTATCACTTTCTGATGGCGTCTTCAAGGCTTCAGCCTTTTCAGCTTCTTCGCGGCGGTCTTCTTCAGCCTTCTCTTCTGCCTTTTCTTCTGCCTTCTTTTGGGCAGCTTCCTTAGCTTCTTCGTAGCTTAAGGCCTTGGCTTCAGATGGGAATTCTTCTTGAGACTTTTCAGGCATCTTGCCAGTCTTGTACAGTGAGTAGATTTGCTTTTCATCCAAAGTTTCGTACTTCAGCAAGGCTTCGGCGATGATGCGGTGCTTTTCACGGTTGTTTTCAACGATTTCAACCGCCTTAGCGTGGGCATCATCCAAAATCTTCTTCACTGCTTCGTCGATCTTGGCTGCAGTCGTTTCACTGTATGGCTTCATGCCGTAAGGAATGCCTTCGCCTTCCTTTTCCAGCTCAACCATCCCAAGTTCATCGGTCATCCCGTAGTTGACCACCATGCTGTGAGCAATTGCCGTTGCTTGTTCAAAGTCGTTTGAAGCCCCAGTTGACTGGTCGCCGACAACGACTTCTTCACCGGCACGACCACCCATCAGACCAACGATTTGCTCAAAGAGCTGCTTCTTGGTCAAGATGAATTGGTCATCCTTAGGAAGCATGATGTTGTAACCGCCAGCGCGGCCACGAGGCACGATGGTAACCTTCCGAACCGTTCTAGAGTCGCTCAAGACCAGACCACAGATGGAGTGCCCAGCTTCGTGGAAGGCAACTCTTTCGCGTTCCTTTTGGGAAATCATCCGGTCCTTCTTGGCAGGACCAGCGATTACCCGGTCTTCAGCTTCGTCGATGTCGGCTGCGGTAATTTCGTTGCCGTTTCTGCGGGCTGCGACCAAGGCTGCTTCGTTCAAGACGTTTTCCAGGTCAGCACCGACAAAACCAGGGGTTTGACGGGCAACTTCCTTCAAGTCAACGTCAGAAGCAAGCGGCTTGTTCTTGGCGTGAACGCGCAAGATGGCTTCACGGCCCTTAACGTCTGGCCGGCCAACCAAGACCTTCCGGTCAAAACGACCTGGACGGGTCAAGGCTGGATCCAAAACGTCAGACCGGTTGGTAGCAGCCATAACGATGACGCCTTCGTCACCTTCGAAACCGTCCATTTCAACCAAGAGTTGGTTCAAGGTCTGTTCCCGTTCATCGTTGCCGCCGCCTTGGCCATTGCCACGCTGACGACCGATGGCGTCAATTTCGTCGATGAAGATGATACTTGGCGCGTTCTTCTTGGCATTGTTAAAGAGGTCCCGGACACGGCTGGCACCAACACCGACGAACATTTCGACGAAGTCAGAACCAGAGATGGAGAAGAATGGAACGCCTGCTTCACCGGCAACCGCCTTAGCCAAAAGCGTCTTACCAGTACCAGGAGGCCCCTCAAGCAGGACACCAGATGGAATTCTGGCACCTAACTTGGTGTATTTAGCTGGATTCTTCAAGAATTCAACAACTTCCACCAGTTCCTGCTTTTCTTCTTCTTCACCAGCCACGTCGTCAAAGCGAACCTTGTTCTTCTTTGGATCTTGTGGCTTCACGTTGGAGCGGCCAAAGTTCATGATGCCATTGCCGTTGCCCCGGCCGCCTTGATTCATCATCATGACCATCATCACGATGAACAAAACGGTTGGCACCAGCATAATAATGGTGGAGATCCAGTTGCTTGACTGGGATTCCCCTTGGCTGCTCATCTTCACGCCGTTACTTTGAGCCAGGTCTTGCACCGTCTTCACGCTGGAGTCATTTTCCAGCATGGTGGTAGAGAAGCCAGTTACCTTTGACGAAGAGCCGGTGCCAAAGATATCTGAATTGCTTGAAGAACTGGTCGTGCTTGACTTGTAAGTACCAGTAACTGAGTAAACACCGTTAGATGGCTGGACGTTAAAGTCCTTGATCTTGCCTTGGCGCAGCTTCTTGACGAACTGAGAGTAGCTGATGTTTTCAGTTGCCCCAGTTGACGAGCTGCCACCAATGGCCCAATTGATTCCCCAGAGGAGAAGCAAAAATACGACTATATAGAATAGACCATTGCTAAATAGTCGATTCCGATTATTTTTCATAAATGACCTCCGTCAGATCGAAGAATTACTTATCAAATTCTAACATAAAAAGCGGCAACAATCGAAGAATTTACAAAGCTTTATGCTTCTTTATCCTAATTGCTTAAAGAACGGTCAAGCTCGTACAAATACATTTTTGACCCATTTTCCTCTCTTAGCTGGTAGCAGTTTTCAATAAAAAGCACTTCTTGTCCGGCCATCATGGCTAGACACCGGCTCCTCAAGGAGCTGGGAATACCTTTTTCCGCAAAAAGCTTTTTATTTTTAGCATGGTGACCGTCTGGCAGGAGGACTTTTTGTCCCACAGGCAGGCTGCCAAAGGAAATATTTTCTATTTCTTTGTCCATTTTTTTCTTTAAAGGTAAAACTGCCACAAGCTTTTTAGCCTTACTTCCAGCAGCTTTCTCAACAGTCAGCTGAAAACTGCGGCCTTGAAAGACAAAAGGCTGGTCTAGCTTAATGGATTGCTGCTTTTGCTCGGCAATTTCTTTTACCGGGTAGATCCAGCAATACTGCTGGTAAAACTGGATCCGCAGTCCACCCTTTTCTTGGGTCTTTTTCGCCGCAAGAAGTGCCCGGTTCAGCTGTACCTTTTCATTGTACTTCTTTTCGATTAAATCCTCTAGGTAAGCCTTTTCTATTTCCAGATCACAGGCCATTTTTTCCTGATCAATCCGGATCGCCCCCAGGAGCTCGGTAAAATCCGGCAAAGACCTGGTCTGCCGGGCTAAAAAAGCTTCAGTTGCCCCCACTTCTTGGCTGAAGCGCAAGGCATTTTTGATCAAGTCGGGATTTTCCGCCTTTAAAAGGGGAATCACTTGCTTCCTCAGCCGATTGCGGACCGTAATCGCCTCACTGTTCGTCTGGTCGACCACGTACGGAATATTTTTCTTTTCCACATAAGCCAGCAAGTCAGCCTTGCTGTAAGGCAGAAGCGGCCTTAAGACGATCAGATCTTTTCTGTGGCTAACGGCTTTTAAGCTGGCCATTTCCCGGGGAATACCCGACCGCAAAAACTTGATCATGATGTTTTCCAGCAGGTCATCCCCGTGGTGGGCGGTCAGCAGATACCTGGCCCCAATTTTGTCAGCCGTTTTTTCCAAAAAAGCGTAGCGGTAGTCCCGCGCTGCTGCTTCAAGTCCCTTTTGGGGATGAGCACTTTTCGGCCAAGTAGTTTCATGGAGGGGCAAATTGTACTTACTGCAGTAGTCCTGCAAAACAACTGATTCCTGCTCGCTCCCTTCCCGCATTTGGTGGTCCAAGTGGGCGACTGCCAAATCTACCCCCATTTGCCGCAGCAGATCCACTAAGGCCATGGAGTCTGGTCCCCCGCTAGCCGCGACCAAGAATTTTCTATCTAGCGGAATCTGATTTTTGATAAAAAAGTTTTTGATCTCAATTTCCATCTTTTGTCTTGATTTAAATCGTCTTCAATGTCTTTGCTTTTTCGATAGAAAAAGGCTGGCCCCCAACGGGCCAGTCTTTAATTTAAGCTTGCTTCGATTTTCTTGATCTGTTCTTGCGCCTTTTGGTCCACTTCGTTTAAGACCCGGCTAAAGTCTTTAGCCTTTAGGCTAGTAAACTGGTTAGTTGGATCCGGCAAGTCAGGGTCATTGACCCGGGACAAGGACAAGTCCAGTCGCCCCTTGCGGATATTCTGGATCACCACCCGGACTTCTTGCCCTTCTTTAAAGCGGGGCTTCTCCCTTTGCCAGGAGCTGCCAAAGTCATTACGGTGAACCAGACCGCTGCGGCGCCCTGGCAGAGTCACAAAGACGCCCAAGTCAGTGACGTTATTGACCACGCCGTCAAGCCTTTGGCCAACTTGGTATTTCATTACTTGTCTTCGCTCTTTTCCTTAACGTTGTAGACTTTTTCACCGCTCTTAGTGTACTTGTACTTATAGCGGATCAATTTAGCCACGTAGTCAGTATCCTTCATGTCGTCACGCTTGTTCTTCAAGGTCTGGTTAGTCGCCTTGATCTTGGTTAAGGTGGCCTGGTTTTGGCTCACTTCTTCAGCAACCTTGCGCGTGTTGTTCTTGGTCATGACTAGCTGAAAGGTCAAAATGGCACAAGCAGCCAAGATCACGGCCATGATCCGGTTGCGGCGCACCCGGTGAACTTCCCGATACTTTCTTTGTTTCTTCTTTAACAGGCTTACTTCCTGATCCGGTCTAAGGGGAGTAACCTTCTGATTGCGGTGATTATTACCCATAAGCTGTTATCCTTTAAATCCCTAAAAACTATAATAAGTTAAGTATAACAGTTTTAGCAAAAAAAGTCATTAAATCTTTTTAATCAACCAGCTCGTAAAGGTCGCCGGCTTCGGACTTTTTGGTCGTCTCTCTCAGGTCCAAAACTCGAGCCTTGACGACCCGCGTTCCGTAAGCAACTGCAATGACATCGCCAACAACGACATTGTAGCTGGACTTGACCGTCTTCCCGTTAACGCTGACGCGGCCTTGGTCGGCCATTTCCTTGGCCACGGTCCGTCTTTTGACTAAACGAGAAATCTTTAAAAATTTATCGATTCGCATATTCTTGCCTTTCTTTTTTAAAATTTTTCTTCAATGATTGTCAATGGCCAGCAAGCCCGGGATTCCACCTATTTCAATGGGTGGAGGGATAGGGTTTGCCGGCCTCTTCTTACTTAAATTCGTAAAACGAAAGCTTTTGCTCTGCTTTTTGCCAGCTGCCATTGTGCGTAATCAACTGGCACTGCTTTGAGTTGATATAATTTCTGCCATTGCTGACCACGTAATTGCCTAAGCCATCTGTCAGATAAACGAAATATCCATTTGACTTAAAGCCTTTTACATAGCCTTTGGCATGATTGCCTATCACACGAACGTAGTCATTCAGCCACAAGCCACGGGCATATTTCGTATTCTTCTCATTGCGCTTGGATGACGTATTTGGCTGCTTTCTGCCTTTTCTCGCAGTTGCTTCGTGAAGCGACCGCTTCTTCTTGCGGAACTGACTGATCATCGTCACCGCCAGTGGCATTTGACCAACCGACTTGATCCCGCTGATTGCGATTGCATCCATGAAGTGGCCTTTTGGCAAAAGAAGTTTTTTACGATCCACATAGGTTTGCGAACCGTACTGGAAGCTTGCTTCTGGGAAAGCAGTCATGATCCGCTTGCGCAGAATGTTCATGAACG
>NZ_JBJFHB010000083.1:0-23210 GCF_051893255.1 Lactobacillus sp.
TGACCTATGGGAAGATTAAGGAAGCCTTGGAGCTGCTGGGATTTGATCTGTTTCAAGCAAGGCAAAAGTATGAAGATTGGGCTGAACAGCGTGTTAAAAGCGAGCTGTTTTACATCGGCTGCGGCGAAGCAAGTGCCTTGTGCCGGCTGAACGCAGATTGCAGCTTCACCCTGGTGATGGGGTCGCGTCTTGCTCCGCTTACTGATGACAGCAGTGAAAGGATTGCGGCTTTGCGAAAAAAGATGCAGAAAGCTGGTAAGCTGAAGGAACTGGCGACGACTAGAGATTTGATATTTAGGGATGCACTAGCCATGCTCTCTTTGATCGTGGGGACGGAGTGCCAGGAGTGCGACCAGCTGCTGAGTCTGAGTGGCTTGACCTTAAGCGAATATCTGGCGGGTGCACAGGCTGTAAGTAAAAAAGTGGTGCAGGTGGTATAGCGTCTTAGTACTAAAAGTGGATAGAAAGAGGGTTACCGAAATCCCTTTGCTCAGTTTATTCTGGTTCAAAATGCAGAGCACGTAGCTCACCAAGCAGAGGCTAATTATTCCTGGAATCTCCTCAAGCACTTTTATCGGAGCCGCCAGGGGCAGATTATGGAGCGTTAGTCTAAAAAAATATTTTTTAAACAATCCTCAAATTAAAGCAAATGTCCAATTTCATTATGGTATAATTACGAATAAAAAATCATCGCTTTTAATAGGAGGAAGTAACAATGAAAGCTAAAGAATTGCGGGCTCAGGCCCGAGAAAAACTGGCGCAGATCCCCAAGAAACGCTACATGGTCGAAGCCTTGATCTACATGGCTGTGGTTGTCGTTACTGGCCTGATTGGTCAGCATTTTGACAAAGACGATGGCAAGACCACCAGCATGTTGATCCTGTACTTTCTGGAATTCTTAGTCATGATCTTCAAGTTCAACTTGCAAGTTTACTTCAAGCGCTACCAGCAAAAGTTGGCCAAAGAAGAAGGAGAAGCACCAGGCTATTTTGTTGGGCTGTCTAGTGCTCACTCCTGGAAGTGCCTGGTTTACAACTTCTTCATGTCCCTGCTGGCCTTTGCCTTGACCGCCTTTTGCCTTATCTATGTTTTAGGCATGGTAGTTGCTGGGGCTTTGGCCTTTAGCTTCTCTACTGATGGCAATCCAACTCCCATCATCTTGACTGCTCTTGGCTTTTTGGCCCTCTTCTTGCTTTTATGGAGTTTGGTTTTGTGGATTCAGTATCGCTTCTACATGACACCGTACATCATTGATGATGACATTGAGCAGGGCAATAATCGCAGCATCTTCCAGCAAATGGGTGCCAGCTGGCGCATGATGAAGGGGTACGTTTGGAAGCTCTTTTGCCTGAACATCTCCTTCATTGGCTGGGGTCTGCTTACTCTCTTGACTCTTGGGATTTTAAGCATCTGGACCCTGCCTTACCAAAACTTGGCACAAGCTGAGTTCTACGCTCAAATCAGTGGCCAAGAAGAAAAGTAATCTTTTAATAAAGTAAAAGCTCACTCCAATGGAGTGAGCTTTTTTGATGTCTAAAAATTACAGCAGGTGAATGCCAGCTTCAGCGCATTGTTCAATCATGTCGTCTGGCCAGATGCCGGCTTGGACTTCGCCGATGTGGGCCCGGCCAAGCAGCAGCATGCAAAGGCGAGATTGACCGATCCCGCCGCCGATAGTCAGCGGCAGGCGGTCGCTCAAAAGGGCCTTGTGGAATGGCAGATTCAAGCGCTCTTCTTCACCGGCGGCAACAAGCTGCTTTTTCAAAGAATCACGGTCAACCCGGATCCCCATGGAAGAAATTTCCAAAGCGCGCTGCAGCGGTTCAAACCAGAAGAGGATGTCGCCGTTTAAGAGCCAGTCATCGTAGTCAGGAGCCCGACCATCGTGAGGTTCGCCGTCTTTGAGTGGCCAACCGATCTTGGACAAGAAGACAGCGCCGTATTCCTTGGCAATCAGGTCTTCGCGTTCCTTGCGACTCTTGTCTGGCCAGCGGTCTTCTAATTCTTCAGTCGTCACAAAAGTGATCTGGTCAGGCAGGTGGTAGACCGCGTCTGGGAACTTGTACCAAACCTCGTGTTCCATGTGCTTGATGATCTTAAAGATTTCGCGCACCACAGATTGGAGGTATTCAGTAGTTCTTTGTTCGCGGGTGATGACCCGTTCCCAGTCCCATTGGTCAACGTAGACAGAGTGGAGGTTGTCCAATTCTTCGTCGCGGCGGATGGCGTTCATGTTGGTGTAGAGGCCTTCGCCCGGTTGGAAGTTGTACTTGCCAAGGGCGTAACGCTTCCATTTGGCTAGGGAGTGGACAACTTCAAAGGTTTCGCCAGGGATGTCTTGGGCGTCAAAGGCAACCGGGCGCTCAACGCCGTTCAAGTTGTCGTTTAAGCCAGATGACTTAGGGACGAAGAGGGGAGCGGAGATCCGTTCAAGGCCCATTTCCTTGCCAAATTCGCGCTGGAAGGTGTCGCGGATGTATTTGATTGCGGCTTCCGTTTCGCGGACAGACATCTTGGGATCGTAGTTTTCAGGAATGATCAAGTTCATAGAGTGATTCCTCTTTCTAAAAATCTTCACTGGTCTATTTTACTAGATTTTTAGATTTTTGTGAATGATTGCTTAGAAAATTACGCGATAGCAATTCGGCTAACGAGATTCAGGGGCCTAAGCCGTCCAAAACGACCTTAGCTAACAAAATTTTGGGGAATCGTCGGCTTAAAACTATACGAAAAAATTGTATACCATTCGTCCCCGTCACGGCGGCCAGTTATCTGCCGGCTCTGGTCGTGGATAACGACCAGTTGTCTGCGATCATGGACACCAGTGACGAATGGATTTACACCCGGACCGGGATCAAGCGCCGGCACCTGGCCACAGACCAGAATACCAGTGACTTGGCCCTCGAAGTGGCCAAAAAGCTTCTAGCTAACAGCCAGCTGGATCCAGCCGACTTAGACTTGATCATTGTGGCCACCATGTCGCCTGATGCGGCAACGCCCTCAACCGCCACCTGTCTTATTTGACCGGCAAGCAGGTGACCCTGCAGCTGGGGCATGGGAGCATGTCTGGGATCGTTCAAGATATCGACGACCAGGGATGCCTCCTTTTGGCTAGTGACGGGAAAATTTTGCACATTAATAGCGGTGAAGTGACCAAGGTCAACTTTGCTTGATAGGCTTTGAAAATAAACGTAAAAAGATCCAGGATTCTGTTTGGTGACAGAAGTCTGGATCTTTTGTTTTAGGTAAATTATTTGAGGACTGCTTTTTAGGTGGATCTATTGGCCCTTTTGCTGATGATTGATTTAAAAAACTTACCATTAAACAATAGTTTTTTTACTTAGTGAATTAAAAAAATGATTATTTGTGTTCGCATTGTATTCAGATCTTACCAAATAATTAGGTGATAATGGCGATTTGATCAGGGACAAGAATGAGCACAATTCTTATCTTACGTCATCTTTTGTTCGCCTGACTTGAAATGCAGAAGTAGCCTTACCAAGATCGTGGATAAACTCAATAAATAAAAAGTTGATGTTCGCCTTGCATTCGATAGGCGAACGGTGCTACTATTTGAGTTGAAGAACCAGAACATAGGTTCAAGATTGAGATATTGGAATGAGGTGATCAAAATGACATGTGCGGGTAATAATGAAGCAAACCTACCTTTCTTGATAAACAACTTTTTGGAAATTTGCGAAAATCTTACGACTTTGCTTGCTGCGTGTCAGGCAGGTCAGTCCTATGTAGATAAGGAAATTACCGATCTTCTCCACTATGTTGAATTAGCTCAGGCTAGTGATGGCGAGAAGCTCTATTATCTGCAAAAGCTCCGCCAGGCTCGGCAGCAACGGCGAGAGATCATGGACTGCATGGGCGCGCTTAAGATGCTGGAGCCAATTCAGTCTGTTTTAGAAGAAGCACACAAAAATACGCATCCCTGAAACTATGAAAGAGGTAATGAGGGATGCGCAGCTTGAAAAAAGCTATAAATTAATTTGTTGAGAGGCAATGCTTCTCAATTCGAATTATAGCACCAACGAGAGAATAGTGAATCTAAAGAGAACAGCGAGGTGGGAAAATTGGGCTATAAGATTGCTATCGAGGGGGCAAATAAGTACCTGGAGCAGAGTTGCAACGCTTTTGGGTCAATTGGCTATATCTGGCAGGAAAGGGGCAAGGCTAGTAACGTTTTGCGAGCCTGCCGCAGCAATTCCAGCTTTAAAGACTTTAAAGATCGGCTGATCTTGCTTGAAGTGGCCGATCCTGGCCAAAACGAAACTACTGAGGCTGTTCAAAGGCTAAAGACCGAAGAGGGCCGACAAGAGCTGCTAGATGTAATTTTGTCCTTGGCTAAGCTCGTTCCAACCCCAAAAGCCTTAGTTGCATACTACGGCCAGCAGTTGTCTGAAATTGATCGAGAAAAAGAGAAGCTGCTGGACGTTGTGGAATTTCAGGAGATGAGCGAAAATGAGGAGTTAACTGTCTACCAGGAACTGCGAAAAGTTTTGGCCAAGAGGCGAAAAATCAAAGATTTTTTGTCAGTAATTACCGCGATTTCGCCAAACTACGCCTGCATCCTAAGCGCTGCTAAATTGATTAGCAACCGGGATAAAAGGACGTATACTCCGCGGGTGATCCAACCGCTGTCTGAGATCAATCAGCCGAAAACTGAAGAAAAACGGATTATTCCGCTTTTGTCAGATCAGGAAATAGAAGAAACTACCGATCATGAACTTCTAGATCTTGACTTGGCTGACGAGCTCAAGGATCAAATTAGGCACTTTGCTGAAGTGTATGCTAAAAAATTCCGTGACCAGCATCAGCTTAAAAAAGATGGCACTTGGTCGGACCTGGGACAGGCTCAGCAAGTGTATCAATATGTTCTGGTATACGAAACTTGGCAAAAACTGCTAGCTCGAGACTTTAATCAAGCTGAAATTATTGGGCAGCTTACCAAGCTGATTCATCCGGAAAAAGTTAACCAACTATTAAGAGGAACAGGACACATCAGCAATGCTGCCAAGGATTGGCAGCAAGCTAAGATTGAGAATGTTCAAGAAGTTGAATAGAAAGGGTAGAAGGGTATGACGATGAACAATCAGGAAATATGCATTCACTTTACTTGTCCGTCGGATGAATGGGAATATCATATTACGACTCAGCTAAAAGAAGATGAGAGCCTAGCTGACTTCCTGCAGCTCTACTTTGATGACTTTATCATTTTTGATACCGAAAATCCGGAGTACGAGGTGATGGTTCCAGATAGCGGTTTTGAGGTCTTAACTTATATTACGGAAATTACGGATGTTGCTGGTCTACCAACCATCAATACCGATCTCTTTTCCTTTTTTGGCTTCGAACGGTCAGATGATTCTGACCCAGGGACATTCGGCGACGGCAGCATCTGGACCGGGGACGATCAAAATGACGATGATAGTTAAATATACCAACAAGCCTAAGTGTTACTACAATATTTGTCAAAATAAAAAAAGCGCTTCGCGCTTTAAATTAAAAACTTAGTTAACAAATCTGGTCCTTGAGTTGATCGTACTGGCTCTTTAACTCTAGATCAAGGTAATATGGCACCTTAACCGGTTGAACCTTTTGACCATAAAGAGCAAAAAGCATGGTTAGGTCGCTCTTCCACTTGGCAATTTCTTCATCCAGACTATCTTTACCTTCGCTGAGCAAGGTGTGCAAGAAGTGGTTGGCCACACCGACGTACTTGCCGCCTAGAGCTAAGCTCTTCATCACGTCCATCGGCTCTCTGACGCCACCTGACACGATTAAATTGTCGGTCAAAGGAGCAGCTAATAAAGCGGCCAGGGCAGTTGGCAAGCCAACGTAGTCTAAAGCATGAAGCGGGGAGGCGTTTCTTGAGTTCTCAATCTGTGCAAAGTTGGTGCCGCCGGCCCCGCCCAGGTCGAACCATTCAAAGCCGGCTTCTTGCAGGGCCTTGATGGATGTTGGGTCTAGGCCATTGCCAACTTCCTTAACAATGATCGGTACATCGACGGCATCCTTGATTGCCTTCATCCGGTCGAGCCAGACAAAGTCTCGGTCGCCTTCCGGCATGGCAGCTTCTTGAGCGACGTTTAGGTGAATCTGCAAGGCATCAGCCTTGAGGTCATTCACGATTTTTACCGTGGCCTCAACCGGCGTCAAAGGGTTTACATTAGCAAATAAGAGCCCATCAGGGTTGGCTTCGCGTGCAACGTAGAAAGATTCCAGTTGATCTGCTTCTTTGGCGAGGATGCTGGCTGACCCTAAGGCAAGTGCCAGGTGGTGCTTAGCTGCTAATCTACCAAGACTCTGGTTGACTTCTTTGGACTTTTCAGAACCGCCCGTCATGGCGTTGATGAAGAAGGGGGCGTCTAACTCTTTGCCGAACCAGTTGGTCTTGATGACCGCTGGATCCACATTGCTTTCTGGCAAGGCTGGCCGTAAGAGTTGGACTTGGTCAAAGGAATTCGTTTTCTTTGCATTAAAAAACATCTGCGTTAACGCCAGATGTTCTTCTTTTCTGATTGATCGTTGTGACATGGCGATCCTCTTAAAATGTTAGTTCGGAATGGTGGATATGAAATTCCAAAGGCAGGATGTTGTTCTTAAGCCATTCTCTTCTTAAGAGGTCAACATTGGTATCCTGGTTGACGATGACAATCCCGCAGTCGCCGTTGCCGGCACCACTAGTCTTTGCTGCGCCGCCAAACTTGTTGGCGATTTCGATTAACTCAGTCAACCGCGGAATTTCAATTGCAATATTGTTGATGGCTGCAAAATGCTGCAAAAGACGTCTGTTAACTGCGATCTGCTTTTGAATCAGCTTGATGTTGTTTTCTTCAAAGCCCTTGATTATCTTTAAGACGCAGTTTCTGGAATCTTCCAGGAACTTGGCATATTCAGCCTTAAGATTCTTCTTGTTGGCATTGGTCTTGTCGACCAAACGTGAGGTAGAAGCGGGTTGCTGGCTCCAACCAACCAAGAGATCCATGCCTTCTGGCGGAACCAATTCTTGGATCTTCAGCCCTGGCCAAGCTTCACTGACCACGTCTGAGAGACGCTTAGCAGCTAACTCTTCAGCCAGCCAAGTCTTATTAAAGGTTTGGTAGGCAATCCAGCCGCCGTAAACGCTAGCCGCAATGTCGCCGGCGCTCCCGTTGCCTTGAACAGAATAGTGAGAAATTGTAGAAAGCTTGTAAACTAGGTCCTTGGTGGCCTTAACGCCGTAAAAGTGTAAGATGGCCTTAACCGTGGCTACCGTTACCGCAGCAGAAGAACCTAAACCGTACTTCTTGCCGTCGGCGGAGTCCAGGTCGGAGTTGACGAACAAATCGTAGACGCCCATCTTTACGTTCTTTTCCAAGCAGTATCTTTCAGTGAATGAAATAGCGGACAGGATGTATTCGAAGGGATTGTCACGATTGTCAATCACCATCTTTGATCCTTGCCGTACCCAGTGAATTGAATCTTGTGAATACTGCTTTGAATGGATTAAACCAGTGTCGCTAGCGCTCTTCTTAATGGAGACCCTAACGTATTGGTCTAAAGCGACTAAGATTGCTGGGCAATCTTGTTCCAAAACAGCATATTCACCTGCAATATAAAGCTTCCCTGGTGCTTTTTCAGTAATCAAAAAACTCTTCCTCTTATTCTTTTAAGTTTCTTTTTCTATTATATAACTAAACAAGTTTTAGTCTAGTAGAGTTACTCCTGGACCAAAACCTGCCTCAATAATCTTAACACTATCAAAGGCCAAGGCAAAATTATTAACGATATCTTTAGAATTCTTTTCCTGGCAGAGGATCTTGATATTTGGACCAGCATCAATGGTGTAGTAGCATTCAAGGCCTTTTTCCCGCAGTTCTTGCACTAACTTAATGGCCTCAATGGTCTTAGGCTCAAAATAGGTAAAGCCAGGCTGGGCGGTGAAGGTCAAAGAGTGCATCTCGCTAGCATTTAATTCTGCTAAAGAACCCAGTTTAGTGAAGTCCTGATCCTTGATGGCAGCTTCCATGTCGGCAATTTCTTGGTCATTGCGGTCAAGCCACAGCTGGTAAAAAGGAGAGGTCTTGCTCAGTTCCATGCCCTTGGTTGAGGAAACCTTCTTTGGCTGGTCATTTAATTCAACGGCTAGGAGCTTTAAATCCATTTGTGGGTGCTCGTCAAGGGCATAGGCATATGAACTTTCATCGCTGTCGCCTTTTTGCCAAACGGCGAAGCCACCAAAGATAGATCTAGAGGCTGACCCTGACCCCATCCGGGCCATACGAGAGAGCTCGCGCTTATCGACATCTAAATGGTAGTGGTCAGCAAAGGCCGCAGCTAGAGCCGCAAAGGCCGAGCTAGAAGAGGCCAAACCGGCTGCCGTTGGCACGTGGTTGTCAGACTTGATGGCCAAGTTGCCAGAGACGCCATAGCGGTCCTGCATCAACTTAATGTAGGAAAAAACGCGGTCTGCTGATTTATCAGCAATCTGTTTGCCGTTTAATGAAAAAGACATTTGGTCACTATCTTCGATTTGAGTATCACTGTAAAAGGCATCCAAGGTCATGGACAGGCTAGACATTAAAGGAAGGCGCAACTTGGCATCTTTTTTGCCCCAATATTTAATGAGGGCAATGTTGGTGTGGGCGCGAGAAGTCTTACTCATAATTTTTTACGCTTTCTATTGTTTTGAGCTGTTATTTTAGATCTTTTCGATCCAATAGTCACTAATTAAGTCTTGGCATTGGCTAGCAATTTTGTTGGCAGTGGCAGAGTCATCGCACAGGGCAATGACGATCCCGCCCAGACCGCCACCTGACAGCTTGCAGCCAAGAGCACCATTGCTTTTAGCAATTTGGCACATTTGGTCAATCTTTGGGGTTGAAATCCCGAAAGAGGCTAGGATGCTTTGAGCTTCGTTAAAGTAGCTGCCGATGGCTTGTCGGTCTTGCTTGAGCCAGGCTGCTTTGACCAGGTCAGCTAATTGGCCTAGTCGAGCCATGTTCTTTTTAGCTGCTGGATCCTTTTCTAAGAGGTCATGCACCATGGTGACGGCTTCGCGGGTATTGCCCAGGTCGCCCGTGTCCATGATTAAGAGAGTGGCACCAAGGCTGGCGGTCAACTTACGGATCCCATCTTTTTTATTGAAGAAAACCAGATAGTCAGAGTTGACGGTAGCCGCATCTAAGCCTGAGGCCTTGCCGTGGTTGATGGTTTCAGCTTGGTTGGTGATGTCCATAATCTCTTTCTCAGTCAGGTTTAGGCCGAGGTACTTGCTAAGAGCTACGGTCGTACCTAAAGCTACGGTGGCTGAAGAACCAAAGCCGCGCTCCATTGGAATTTCACCTTCGTAAGTCACCTTTACTTTAGGCTCCTTGCCACTTTTGGCAAAAAGGGTTTTTACCACATATTTCAGCCCGTTATAATCGTCAGGTGCGGCAAAAAAAGGACCATGATAGAGCTTGGTATCCATATAAAGCTCATCAAAGTCTTCCACGCTAGTCTTGATGTGGAGGGCCTTGATGGGCATGGCCAAGGCATCATAGCCATAAACAACAGAATGTTCTCCAATTAATATAACTTTCCCATGAGCAGTACATGATGTCTGCACAGATAATCACCTCAAAAGATAATAAAGATTGAATAGTTAGTATTTTGTCAAAAATTTCCCAAAAAGAGAAGAGATTGCTAAAATTTAATTGACTGAATTACTACTTGTCTAGTGCATCTAAGGAGTGGAAGTAATGATTAACATCTTAACTGGAAGACAAGCAGATCCTTTGCAAGAAGAGCTTCTGGGTCAAGCAGCTAAAACATATTTAGCTGGCCAAGAAGTTTTTATTCTTGTTCCAAACCATATCAAGTTTAACACAGAAGTGCGAGCAATAGCTAAAGTAGCTGAACTGCAGGGACGAAGTGAGACTAGCGTCAAGAATCTTCATGTCTTGTCGTTCTCGCGTTTAGCCTGGTTTTTCTTTAAAAAAGCCGACATTTCCTTGCCGCAGAGCCTGGATGACGCGGCTGCTTCCATGATCTTGGAGCAAATCATCAACAAACGGAAGAAAGAGCTTAACCTGTTTAAAAATACCCATCCCAATTCTGGGATGATCCAGCAGGTTTATCAAACGATCTTGCAGGTTCACACTGGTCAGCTGGATCTAGACGAGTTGCTGGAAAATGCGGCTAATCCGGCAGTTGAAGCCAGTCTCGATACCGAAACTTCCAGCAAGCTGCATGACCTCAAGATCATCTATCAAGACTTTTTGGATCTAATTCAGGAGAAGAACTTTGCGACCAAAGATGAACTGAATATCCAATTAAATGAAGTTTTAGCTAGTCACCCTGAATATGTGCAAAAGGCTGCCTTTTATGTTACTGACTTTGCTCATTTTTCACTGCAGGAAAAGCAGACAATTCAGCTCTTAGCTGCTTTTTGCCAGGACCTAACATTAGGCTTTAAGACGGAATTTGGCGACATCCATGCGCCGCTCGCCGGTGAATATGACTATGTCGTTCAAAAGACGATTCAGGATTTAACTGGCTATTTTGGTGCGCATGACCTGGACTTCCAAACTGACAAGTTGGAAGAAAAGACAACGCCGGCTACTGAGCTTAACGCGGCTTGGATTGCCAATGAAGAGGCAGATTTTACTAACCTGCAGCTGGTCAAGGCAGACTCCCGTTATGCGGAAGCCTATTTTGCGGCGCGGACGATTTACAGTCAGGTGGTTACTAAGCAGTACCAGTACCGGGACTTTTTGATTCTGGCGCCGAACTTGGCAGAATATGAAACTTATCTTGCCCCAATCTTCCGGCAAAACCAAATTCCGTTTTTTGATGACTTGCAACAGATGATGAAATACCATCCCTTGGTCATTTTGATTGAAGATCTGGCTAAGCTGGCTGAAAAAAACGGAGATACGGCATCCATGATCGGGTTGATGAAGACGCGGCTAATCATTCCCGCCTGGTATCAAAATGAGGATAATCCAGAAGAGCGGTATTTAAGAGACGTGGATCAGCTGGAAAACTTTGTTTTGGCCCACGGTATCAAGTACAAGCTCTGGGAAAAGCCTTTTAGCGACTTCATCAAGGCCAGTGTGATTTATCTTGACCAAGAGAAGTACCAAAAGCGACTGGAGCGCTTAGACAAGCTGCGCGACTTTTTTGTCAGTCAGGTTAATTCTCTGGTGAAAAAATTGAAGGGCGAACAAGACAGCTTAACGGGAATCAAGACTTTCTTTAGCTTCTTAGTCAAAACTGGCGTCAGCAGCCAGCTGGAGGCCTGGCGGAAAAAGGCTAGCGACGATGGCAAGCTGCAAGAAGCCAAGCAGCCTGAAGAAGTCTGGAACTCCATGCTGGGATTATTGCAGGACTACCTCTTGGTCAATCCGGAAAAGTTTGACTGGCAGTCTTTCTTTAGCATGCTGACGGCCGGCTTTAGCCAGGCAGCCTTTGCCACGATTCCGGCAACACTAGACGCGGTGACGATCTCAGAATACGGGATGGTGCAAAGTGGTTCCTATAAGCAGGTGATCATTATCGGCGCCAATAACGGCAGCCTGCCGCAGATCAGCGACAAGAAGAACTTCCTGACGCCTGAAAACTTAAAAGTTTTGGAAGACTTTTTCACAGAAGAAGCTTATTTGGAAGACCAGCAAGAATTAAATAACTTGGACCAGGACTATCAGTTTGGCGCAGCCTTGGCTTTAGCCAGTGAGCGGGTTTACGTGTCATATCCGGTAATAAATTCCGATAACGAGCGGCTTGAACCGTCCGTTTACTACCAGCGGCTTTTAAGACTGGTTAATGGCCGGGAATACCGGCAAAGAGACTTGCCGAGCCTTGAAGAAAGTGAAGTAACGCCAGATTTGCTTTTATTCATGACCACGCCAGAATCTAGTCTTGGCTACTTGACTTATGCCACTAAGGGGATGCCGCAGTCGCTGTTAGTCAAAAAACTTCTTGACCTTTGCCGGCAGGACTTGCCAGCCAAGACCAAGGCAGTTGAAAAGGGGATTGACTACGACAACAATCCGGAAAATATCACTGAAGACCTGGCTGAAAAGCTCTACGGAAAGGACTTATTAAGCTCGGTCTCCCAGCTGGAAACTTATTACCGAAATTCTTTTGAATACTTTGTCAAGTACGGCTTGCGTCTGAGTCCGCGGGCGGAAAACGAGCTGAATGCCATCCAGTCAGGGAATTACTTCCACCGGACCTTCGAGCTCTTGGTCAAAGAAATGCAAAAGCGCGGCTTAGAAATTGAGAAGATGTCTGAGCTAGAACTAGAGCTGCTCTTGAAAGATGTTCGGCAGGAAATCTGGCAAGAGCCAATCTACCAGCAGTTCTTACGGGATCCTTTCAACCAATACTTGTTCAAGACTTTTGACAAGACGACCAGCAAGGTGGCGCAGACTTACCGGGTTAAGCAGCAAGAAAACCGCTTCAAGGCCACCTTTGCCGAATTGCCTTTTGGGCCAGCTGAAAAAGTGGCTGGCTTGATCCTGCCTTTGAAGAAATTAGCGGGCAAGCGGAAAATTTCCCTGCGCGGGAAGATCGACCGGGTGGATCTCTTCAAAGGAGACAAGCATGTCTTGGCCCAGCTGATCGACTACAAGTCTTCGGCACACTCCTTCAATCCGGCACGCTTTGCCAATGGGATTGACCTGCAAATGATTGCTTACTTAGACGTTTTGGTCAAAAATCAAAGTCAGTTGACAGGAACTGCTGAATTGGACCTGCTTGGGGCTTTTTACCAATACGTAACGCGAAAATTGAACCCGCTAAATGCAACGAGTAATAGCCTCTTTAATGCAGATTTAAACCTGAAACCAGACTATTTAGGCGGACAAGACAAGCTGCGCTTGAACGGGGTTGCCGTTAACGATCCCGCCTTATTCAGCGAAGTCGACCAAACGATCAAAACTGGCAGTTCCAAGTATTATAGCAATACCCGCTTGAAGAAAAATGGGGATCTGAATTCTAGCGACAGTTTTTACAGTAAAGACGAGATGAACCTGCTCTTGGAATATGTAGAGTACCTGATCGAGAATGCGGCTGAAGGCATCTTGGAAGGACAGATTGCTCTTAACCCTTACCGGCAAGGAAGCGGACAAAATGGCTTGACTTATACCGACTACAAGGATATCTACTACTTTGACGAGCAATTGCCAACCAATCACTACCATGACCTAGGAACCATGCACAAGGATGATTTGCTAGCACAAGTGAGAAGTGCCCTGAACATGAGCAAGGAGGAATAAGAATGGGTAAAGTTAAATATACGCCCGCTCAGGCGGATGCGATCGACACCCGGGGGCAAGACCTGCTGATTTCTGCCTCAGCCGGGTCTGGTAAAACCAGTGTTTTGGTTGAACGGGTTATCAAGGAAATTGCTGAAGATGGCTTAAGCGTTGATCAGCTCCTGGTGATCACTTTCACCCGGGCGGCAGCCAGTGAAATGAAGCAGCGGATCAAAAAGCGCCTACAAGACCGGGTGCGGGAACTTCCTAAGACCGATCCCAAAGCTGACTTTTTACGCCAGCAATTAGCGCAGCTGGATACGGCGCTCATTTCAACTATTGACTCCTTCTGCTTGGACGTCATCAGGCGCTTTTACTTCGTTATTGACTTGGACCCAGACTTTTCCATTCTGACCGACAGCACCCAGATTGAGCTTTTGAAAGAAAGAGCAATTAGCGATGTGGAGGCAGCTTATTTGGAGAGCCCAGATCCTGCCAAAAAGGCTGCTTTTGAAGAATTCTATGATGCCTTTACTGGCGACAGCAATGCCAATTCACCGCGCGAAATCTTGCTAAGCTTGTACAATTTCGCCATGGCCAAGCCGGACTATCAAAAGTGGCTGCGGGAATTGCCAAAGGCTTACCGAGTTCCGGGCAGCGACCTGGCAGATTCTGCTTTATGGCAAGAAAAAATCAAGCCATATCTGCTAGAAGAAGTAAAGACGGTCATTTCTAAGCTGGTACATTTTATTTCTGAAGCAGATTTTGAGCATGAAAAATTTGCCAAGTATCAAGCCCAATTTTTGAACTGTCAAAATAATTTGGCAAATTTCCAAGAAGCCTTAGAAGTCGATGCGCCTTTTGACCAGCAGCGAGATCTCTTAAAAGCCAGCTTGATCCGGGAGAAAAAGCCGGCAAAGAATAAGTCAATTCCTGAATTTATTGATGAATCAAAAGAAGTCCAAGAAACAATTAATGACTTTGCCACAAAGGCTTTTACCAGCTTTTACGCCAGCTCCAATGAAGAACAAAAGGCCTTGATGGCCAAAGGCGAAAAAATTTGTCAAACGATTGCGGAATTAGAGCAAGCCTTTATTGACCGCTTCCGTGAGCTCAAGCGCGGCGAGCGCATGCTGGACTTTACTGACATGGAACAGTATGCCTATGACATCTTGAATCAGGATACTTCAAATGGTGCTTTGGCCCGGGAGTACTACCAAAATCGCTTTAAGGAAATCATGGTGGACGAATACCAGGACACCAATGCTCTACAGGATGGTCTGATTGCCCGCCTAAAAAAGAGCGGTGAAAACAACCTCTTCATGGTTGGGGACGTCAAGCAGTCCATTTACGGCTTCCGGCAAGCGGAGCCAAGCCTGTTTATTGCCAAATACCGCCAATATGGGGCAGACGATAGCGGCACGAAAAAGCGGATTGTTTTTCCAGAAAACTTCCGGTCAAGTCAGCCAGTAACTAGTGCCGTTAACTTGATTTTTAACAGCATCTTAACGGCAGACTTTGGTGGGATCGATTATGAAGCAGAAGGGCAGTTGAAGTTTGCGGCTGCCTATGATCCAAAGATGGACCTGGCAACAGGGACCGAAGTTATTTATCAGGAAAAAGAAAAAAAGGGCAAGCAGGGATTTACTTCTGGTGCGGACAGTGACACCGGTCAAGATGGTGATGATTTAGCTTTAGATACCGGTGAAATTTCCATGATTATTGCCCGCATCCAGCAGCTGGTGAAGAGCGGCTACCATATTTTTGACCCGAAGACTGGCGAACAGCGGCCAGTTGGTTACGGGGATATCGCCATTTTAACCCGGTCTAAGACCAACAACTTGGAGATTAAGCAAGAATTCGACAAGTACCAGATTCCGCTATTTGTGTCAGACGTTCCCAACTACTTCCAGACTTTTGAACTGACGGTGATCATGTCCTTTTTAAAGATCATCGATAACCCTGACCAAGATATTCCACTTGTTGCCGTCTTGCGGTCACCGATTTTTAACTTCACGACCACCGACTTGGCTAAGATCCGCCTCGTTAACAAGAGCATCAGCTTCTACGCAGCCCTAAGAACCTACAGCAGGATCGATGATGAATTGGGGCAACGGTGCCGGGAATTTTTGGCCATGTTGCAGGAATTTCGCGACTTCGCCGTGAGTCACCGGATTAGTGAGCTGCTCTGGACCATTTATGAAAAGACCAGCTTTTTGGAAATCGTGACAGCCATGCCTAATGGGCGTCAGCGGCGGCTGAACTTGACTGCTCTTTATGAAAGAGCCAGTGCCTATGAAAGTGCCGGCTTTAAGGATTTGTACCAGTTCATCAACTTCATTGCCCGCATGCGGAAAAATCAAAAGGACCTGGCTCAGCCAGTTTTAAGCGAGAATGCCGAGGGCTCGGTTAACCTGATGACCATCCACGCCTCTAAGGGGCTGGAATTCCCAATCGTCTTTTTGGCCGGGATTGGCCGCCAATACAACTTTAAGCAGGACATCTCTGGCAGCTACCTCTTGGATTCTACTGGTCTGGGCCTAGCCTTTGCTTATCCAGATGATGAGCCAGAATATCAGGCTGATACCTTGTGCAAAGCCTGGCTCAAAATTGAAAAAAAGCAGAAGCTGCTGGAAGAAGAAGCCCGGCTACTTTATGTGGCCTTAACCCGGGCCAAGCAAAAGCTGATCATGGTGATGGAAATTACTCCTGGCAAAGAGGGCCTGGAAGGCTTGGAGCAAAAGTGGCTGGGAACCATGAATAAGGGGAAGATGACCTTGATGGACAAGATGAAGGTCAACAAGCCTCTGGACTTTTTGGCGCCGCCGCTTTACCAAGCCAAAAGCATGCAGAAGCTGTCAGATAAGACGATTGGCGATCTCACTGCTGGCAAGGAAGATCCGCTTTTATTCATCAACTTTGACGCCAAAAACGATAGTCCTGTTTTGCCAGACGTCAAAGAGACACAGTCAGAAAACACCGAATTAACTGCTGAAGAGCAGGAAGTCCTAGATGTAACTGAAAAGCTTTTTGCCTTTAGCGACCAGCAATACCCATACCTGGATGCCAGCCAAACTACTGCCTACCAGTCGGTTTCTGAAATTAAAAAGGCTTTTGCGGATCCGATTGAAACGGAACTAGAAGACAGTCACGTGACTGAGCTGAAGTCTGCCAACCGCTACATGCAGCCCATTGATACAGAGCCTGACTTTTTGAATCAAAATACGGGCAACGCTGCGGAAATTGGGACGGCCAGCCACTTGATCCTGCAGTACTATGACTATCAAGCCGGCACGGGCTTAGATAATTTGGAGTCAGGCATCGACCACTTGATTAGGAAGGGCCGGCTGTCTAAAGAAATTGCCAGTCAAGTGGACAAAGAAGCCTTGCAATGGTTTGTGACTAGCGATTTTGCCAAAAAGTTTAGAGAAAATCCTGATAAGCTCTACCGGGAAGAAAATTTTGCTTCAATCATTGAGCCAGGAACCTTATTTAATGATTTCAGTGATTTTTCTGGAAAAATTTTGGTTCACGGGACAATTGATGGCTATTTTGTGACAGAAAATGGTATCATTTTGTTTGACTACAAGACTGACCACGTGAATCCAAATAAGTTGGATCAAAGCATTGCTGACTTAAAGAATAAGTACCAAGGCCAGCTCCGCCTTTACCAAAGAGCGCTTGAGCAAGCGACTGGCCAAAAGGTGCTGCAGAAATACTTGATTTTACTGTCTTGTCAGCAAATCGTAGAAGTGGTCTAAGAAAGGAAGATAGCATGTCACCCTTTTTTGCCGGGGAAACCTTTGCCGTCGTGGACTTAGAAACGACGGGAACCAGGAAAGAAGATGGCGAGCACATCATTCAGTTTGGTTGCGTCTTGGTGAAAGACCTGAAGGTAGTCAAGAGCTACTCATTCTTAATGAATCCCCATAAGGAAATCCCCCAGGCTGTCACTAACTTAACTGGCATCAGCAACCAGATGGTTAAGGGGCAACCAGATTTCAAGCACTTTGCCCCCAAGATCAGCAAAATTCTGAAAGACACGATTTTTGTGGCGCATAATGTCAATTTCGACTTTCCCTTTTTAAATTATGAGCTGACCAATGCCGGTTTTGACGCCTTGCCCCTGAAGGCAGTCGACACAGTTGAACTAGCCAAGATTGCTTTTCCAACCTTGCCTTCATATAAGCTGCGAGACTTAACGGCGAGCCTACAGATTGAGCACGACAATCCCCACCAAGCGGACTCTGATGCCTACGGGACAGCGATTCTGCTCATTAAGATTATTGAAAAATTGGCTAGTTTGCCGCAAGCAACCTTGAATGTACTTGGTTCCCTATCTGGTGGCTTGATCCGGGAAACGGACTATATCATCAAAGAAATTGCCAACCAGTCTCGCCAAGTGCGCCGCAAGCTAGACAAGGACAAGATCCAAGTTCGCAATCTGGTTTTAAAAAGGCAAAATGTCAATGCCGTGATTCAAGGGCAAGAAGCCGACTTCCCAAGCAGCCAGGATACCAAGCGAGAGCTTTTTAAAGGCAAGATCAACTACCGGCAAGAGCAGGTGACATTAATTGATCACCTGCACAAGTTCATTGTGAATCCAGATCAACGGATTATGCTGGCTGAAGCGCCTAACGGGACGGGGAAGACCTTTGCCTACCTTTTTGCCTATGCCTACCAGCTCTATTCAGGGAGAAAGCTGGTCATTGCGACCTCAACCAAGGTCTTGCAAGAGCAGCTGTTAAAGCAGGAAATTCCGCAGCTGCTCAAAGTGACAGGTTTAGCCATCAATGCCGAGATGGTCAAAGCGTCAAGTCACTACTTGGACTTAGACGGTTTTGCCCAAAGCCTTTACCAAAATTCCCCAAACAAGACGACATTGATCTTGCAGATGGGGATCTTGGTCTGGCTGACAGAAACAACCAGCGGGGACCTAGACGAACTGCAACTGACCAGTGAACAATTGCCAATCTTTAACCAGATCAAGCACCCCGGAGATGCGAGAGTAGGGACGCCCTTTGCGGAAGTTGACTTTTGGAACCTGGCTAGAAGAAGGCAGGAGTCGGCCAATATTCTGGTCACCAACCATGCCTACCTGGTTAACCACTATATGGATTCTATCTGGGGGCAAAATCCGTATCTGGTGATTGACGAAGCCCACCGCTTCGCTGACAACTTGCAAACGTCTAGAACCGATTCTCTGCGCTTTGAATCGATTTGGGGCAGTCTGAGTCATTTGCGCAACTTACTCTTTTTCACCGACAACAGCCTGGTTAACCAGGGGGAAGAAAACGTGCAGCTGCAGTTTATGTTGGACCTTTTAGACACGGAAAGTATGGATTTGATCCATGCCTTAAACCGGATGCAAAAGTATCTTTACCAGTGCCGGGGCCTGGCAATCAGTCAAACGACCCTGCCTAACAAGACGGTGCAGTATACCATCCAAGGCAGCGACCTGTTCCCAGAACAATCGGCTTTTAGAAAAATGCTAAAAGACTTCCAGCAAAAACTAGAAGAAGTCCGGATTCACACCAACCAGGTGATTGACCAGCTTTACATCGAGAAAGATCGCTTCTTAACTGGTGAAGAGTCCTTGATTGATGACCTAGTTGATCAAGTGGACAAGCTGGACTACTATGCTGAAAAGAGCTACCAGCTTTCTGACCTCTTAAACCAGCCATTACTGGATCATCTGGGCTTCGTTGTTGCGGTCACTAACCCTGAAGACGCCTTGAGTTCCAACCTCCACTGGCTGAGCATCGATAGTTCTGAAGAATTGCATAAGATTTACCAGCGTTTTGACCATATTGGTTTGATCAGTGCGACAATAACTGATAATGGCAGCTTTGACTTTGCTAAAGAAGCCTTAGCCTTGCCGGCAACTGGCGTCGTTTCCTACCAGGGCGGATCCAGCTTCCCGATGAGCGAGCACCTAGAGATTTTGGCACTAGATGAAAATCAGCCTGAGCCTGACAGCCCAGCCTTTTTGAGCCAGCTTAAAGAAATCTTGACCAAGGATCTTTCTGGCCAAAAGCACGTGTTGGTGCTGTTTACCAATTTAGAGCTGGTTAAGCAGCTTTACCTGGAGCTCTTAAATGATCCGGCGGTTAAAGATTATGAGCTACTCGCTCAAGGATTAACCGGGTCTAACGAGCGAATCAGTCGCCGTTTTGTCATTGCCCAGGAGTCAATCTTGCTTGGGGCGGACAGCTTCTGGGAAGGGGTCGACTTCCACAATTGCGGGATTGACTTAGTAATTGCGACGCGCCTGCCTTTTGAATCACCGGATCTGCCAGAAGTAGCCCTTAGGCAACACTACCTCCAGGATCAAGGCAAGGACGTCTTTAACGAAGATTCCCTGCCACGGGCTATTTTGCGCCTGCGGCAGGGATGCGGGCGATTGATCCGGGGCGAAGACGATTACGGACAATTTTTGATTCTAGATCCGCGGATCTGGACCAAGAGCTATGGCCCAGAATTTCGGGCCAGCCTGCCAGTTGCCGTCCAAAAGGTGAAGTTCGGCGAACTAAAGAAGAGATTAAGGATGAAGAGGTAAGTTTCATTGTTATTGAATGACAAAGTAAAAACGGTTTTGCAGTACTTGGCCTGGTTGGTCTTTTTCCTGGCACTTGCTTACTTTGGCTTAGTGATGCTGGTCAAAAATGCGACCCAGCCTTACGTAAAAGCTGATGCTAAGGTGGCCAAGCTGGTTAAGCAGACTTCAATGAGCAAGGTCACCAAGTACTACCACTTAAACCGGGGCACCAAATCCCTGTCAGCAGCTGGGAAAACGGCCAGTGGCAAGGATGCTTATTTCGTTTACCTTCCTAAAAACAAGAAGGCCTACTACTATTCAGCCAGTGAAGGGGTCAGTGAAAGTACGGTCAAGCAGACCTTCCAAAAGAAGTACCCGAAAAAGACTGTGAAGGAGATCAATCTTGGCTGGTACAAGGGCCAAGCTGTCTGGGAAGTAACGGCAACCAACTCTGATGGCAGCTATTGCTACGCAATTTATCAGTTTAAAGACGGAAAACTGCTTTCTCTTGTCGATAAATTGTAAAAATTTTGTTATCATGGAGAGAGTTAAAAGATTTTTAAGGTGGAATTTAAAGAATGACAGAATTGATTTCAATTAGAGAATCAGCTAAGCACGTCGACGAAGAAGTCCGCATGCACGTATGGCTGACTGACAAGCGTTCAAGCGGGAAGATCGTCTTCTTGCAATTGCGGGATGGTACTGCCTTTTTCCAAGGCGTTGTCCGCAAGAACAATGTTAGTGAAGAAGTTTTCGAAGCAGCTAAGGGCTTGCGGCAAGAAGCTAGCTTCTACATCACTGGGACCATCCATGAAGATGCCCGGTCACACTTTGGCTACGAAATCCAAATCACTGATTTGGAAGTTGTTTCTAACAACGAAGGCTACCCAATCACCAACAAGGAACACGGCGTTGACTTCTTGCTTGACCACCGTCACTTGTGGCTGAGAAGCCGTCGTCCATTTGCCATCATGCAAATCAGAAACCGCATCTTCAAGGCAACGGTTGACTTCTTCGAAAACGAAGGCTTCGTTAAGTTTGATGCGCCACTTTTGATGCACTCAGCTCCAGAAGGCACCACCGAACTCTTCCACATCGAATACTTTGACCACGATGCTTACCTGTCACAATCAGGCCAATTGTACGGCGAAGTTGGGGCAGAAGCTTTCGGCAAGATCTTTACCTTTGGTCCAACCTTCCGGGCGGAAGAATCAAAGACTCGCCGGCACTTGACTGAATTCTGGATGATGGAACCAGAAATGGCTTGGATGCACCAAGATGAATCCTTGGACCTCCAGGAACGCTTCTTATCATACGTTGTTGGCCAAGTTTTGGAACACTGTGAATACGAATTGAGCATCTTGGGCCGAGACATTGACAAGCTGAAGCCAGCTGCCGAAGGCAACTACACTCGTTTGTCATACGATGATGCCATCAAGATGCTGCAAGAAGGCGGCCGCGACATCAAGTGGGGCGACGACTTCGGTGCACCTGACGAAGCTTACTTGTCAGAAAAATTTGACCGTCCATTCTTTATCGTCAACTACCCAGTTGCCATCAAGCCTTTCTACATGAAGAAGAACCCAGAGAACCCATTGACTTACCTCTGTGCTGACGTAGAAGCACCAGAAGGCTATGGCGAAATCATGGGTGGGTCAGAACGTGAAGCTGACTACGACACTTTGAAGGCTCAAATCGAAGAAGCTGGCTTGAGCTTAGACGACTACAGCTGGTACTTAGACCTGCGCAAGTACGGTTCTGTTCCTCACTCTGGCTTTGGCATGGGCTTTGAACGGGTTATCGCTTGGATCTGCAAGTTGGACCACGTTCGTGAAGCTATTCCATTCCCAAGAATGATCAACAGAATGCAACCATAAGCCTTTTTCTGTTCATAAAAAGGCAAAAAAGCTAAAATAAAAGAGTGAGAGATCACTCTTTTATTTTTTTGACAATTTTTGAGAAAAAATAGATAGAGAAAAGAAAGAGGGCAAAGAGGTGCCGAGCTACAACTACTACCGCCGGCTGGGGCAAACAACATTGATGAATGGCTTGATTGCCTACTACGCAAAACTGGGCTTAACTGAGTCAGAACTAGTCCTGGTGATCCAGCTGGAGGCTTTTTTCCAAAGGGGCAACTTTTTCCCCAGCAATGAGAAAATTGCGGCTAATACCAATTTCTCGGTCAACGACGTGTCGCTCCTAGTTCAGAGCCTGATTGAAAAAGGCTGCTTGAGTATTTTGCAGGCCAAAGATCAAGAAGGCAAAATCTCCAGCTCTTACAGCCTGGATCCCTTGTACGACAAACTGGACCAGTACCTTGGTGACCACGTGACCATCAAGCCAGACAGCCAGGAGGTTAAGCTGCAAGAAGATACCTTAGACAATGACCCTGTCAACGATCTGGCACGTGAATTTGAAATTGAATTTGGCCGCTACCTAACCCCAATCGAGCGTGAAGAAGTCCAAGATTGGCTGAATCTGGACCATTATTCACCAGACGTCATCCGCCTGGCCTTAAGAGAAGCGGTCCTGTCCCGGGCGATGAGCTTTAAGTACGTGGACCGGATCTTGCTCAACTGGCAACGGATGAATCTGAAGACCAGCAGCGAAGTTCAGCAGTATCTAGAACGAAACCGGTAGTTTTTTGACAAAATGGAGGAGCAAATGAACGATAAGACAAAAATGAAGTCTAAAGAAGCAACAAAAAATACAAAAAGTGCTAAAGAGAAAACAGAGGAACTGTTAAGTGATGAGGAAGCTCGGAAGGTCCTAAGACGAATTGACGCCATGTATCCTGATGCCAAGGGCGAACTCAACTGGAATAACAAGTTCCAGCTCCTGTGTGCTGTCATGATCAGCGCCCAAACGACCGACAAGATGGTCAACCAAGTGACGCCGCAGCTCTTTGCGGACTTCCCAACGCCAGAAGCCATGGCAAAGGCGCCAATTCAGGCAATTGAGGCCGATATTTCACGCCTAGGCTTGTACCGGACCAAGGCCAAGCACTTAAAAGAAACCGCCCAAATCCTGGTTGATGATTTTGGCGGGGAAGTGCCGGGCACCAAGGCTGAACTGGTGACCCTGCCAGGCGTTGGCGGGAAAACAGCCAACGTCGTCTTAGCGGAAGGCTGGGGGATCCCGGCCATCGCGGTTGATACCCATGTGTCACGCATTGCCAAAAAGTTCAAGATCGTGCCGGAAAAAGCCACTCCTGAGCAGGTTGAAAAAAGGTTAGAAGAGCTTCTGCCTAAAGATGAATGGATCCACACCCATCACGCCATGATCTTCTTTGGCCGCTACACCATGCCGGCCCGGGCCAAAAACCAAGATCCATACTCTTATCTTAAATAGAAAATAGAGCATGAAAAAAGTCCGCTTTCGCGCAATGTCATTAAGTTAAGGCATTGACTTTGAACGGGGAACGCTTTAAGACACTC
>NZ_JBJFHB010000084.1:0-2057 GCF_051893255.1 Lactobacillus sp.
CTTTCGTTAGCCAAGACGTTTTGGGACTGGCAATTCCCCCATCTTTCGTTAGCCAAGCTGTTTTTAACTAATTGATTCCCCCAACTTTAGTTAGCCAAGGCTATTTTGACTAATTGATTCCCCCAACCTTTGTTAGCCAAGGCTATTTTGACTAATTGATTCCCCCAACCTTTGTTAGCCAAAATAAAATGCATATTAATTTACTACGTTTTGCTTAAATTTGTAGTTTTCCACAACTTTTGACGTTAATTTGGCGATTTTCGGTGTAATAAACTATAGGAGGGTAAATTTATGACTGATTCTATTTACAACTGGTTTAGTTCAAACCAGGTTACCAACGAAATTGCTGTGCAAACTGCAAAAGAAACCATGAGACTACTTGACCCAGATTATAGCTGTTTGACGCAACTCTCAATCAACAATTTGGCTAATGTCCGCAAGCTCAACCAATGCTTTCAAAATTACAATCAACTAAACTTTGAGCAAATCCCTATTCTCTCAGAAGATCAACTCCAACAAACTGAATATCTTTTAGCCGGAGATGCTGGTGAACAACTAGTTGATCAGACTGTTAAAAAGCTTGCCAACTCTAACAAAATCATTTTCCATAATGTATCATTGCCTTACCAATACGGTAACTATAGGGGAAATTATGACAACCAAATTGATAGTTTGGTAATTACTGAAACAGGGATCTACTGCATCGAAGTCAAGGTTCGAAAAGTAAGCGGCCGTGTCTTCGATTTTGCACAATTAGAACCGGCTATTTACGACCAGCTTACTTTTCATAAAGAAGCCATACTTCAATCTCTACAGTCAAAAGTTCCTATTAATACAAATCTGATTAAAACAATTGTAGTTATCATCAACCGCAATGGGACTGATAACTTTCAGATCGTTAATAATCAAGAACTAGAACGTGCCGGCGCAAAAGCGGTGCCACTTAAAAGTTTAGACTTAGTCTTAAGTAATGGATTTGGGCAAGATGTTATTTCCCCAGGACAAATCGCTAAGATTAATCAGGCTATCTGGAACAGCCGTATTCCTGATAAGCGAACTTATCCACAAAATATTTGCTTCAACATTGATTCCGACGATCTCTGGCAGATTAATCTCGCAATGAAATATCGCTTGCCCATAAAGCATATCATTACCTACAATGCAAAATTAAACGATTATCCACTAACTGGATTAAGTTGCAGCCAACAGAATTTCTTTTGGTTAATCGTCGGCAGACTCTACCGTCAAAAAGGACTCCCCCTTAAGTTGTCAAGAAAAGAGCTTGCGCATGAAGCCAGTTATCGTAACAAGGATTACTCTAAATTGGATCGCTCTATAAACAAATTAACCCAATTTATGCAAACAACTGGCTTATTCTCTCAGGCAAGCTATGAATCGGGAAAAATTACAGTTTGCGTCAAAAATCAATATCATGGTCTTTTTAATTATTGTACCGACAACTTTACCTATTGGAATTATCAACTACTAGCAAAAATTAGTAATAACTGTGCTAAAACGCTTTTTAGGAAATTGATCCAATATGCTAAAATCGGTTCTTTTGAATGTTCCTTTCAAGAATTCCGAAAAATTATGGATGTTCGATCAAGTTATGCAAATCATGATGTTTTAAAACAAAAGGTTGAGCCAGCAATATTTTGCTTAGCTTCACTTTTTAGAAATCTCAGTTACGAAATTGTCAAAAGTGGTAAGGAAAATAGAATTTCAGTAATTAAATTTACGTTCGATCCCTTTAACCCACAAGAATTATTGTCTCCGCGTAACTGGAATCAGTTTGGCTAACTAAGGTTGGGGGAATCAATCAGTCAAAATCGGCTTGGCTAACTAAAGTTGGGGGAATCAATCAGTCAAAAACGGTTTGGCTAACTAAAGTTGGGGGAATCAATCAGTCAAAAACGGTTTGGCTAACTAAAGTTGGGGGAATCAATCAGTCAAAAACGGTTTGGCTAACTAAAGTTGGGGGAATCAATCAGTCAAAAACGGTTTGGCTAACTAAAGTTGGGGGAATCAATCAGCCAAAAACGGTTTGGCTAACTAAA
>NZ_JBJFHB010000084.1:2157-23098 GCF_051893255.1 Lactobacillus sp.
TTGGCTAACTAAAGTTGGGGGAATCAATCAGCCAAAAACGGTTTGGCTAACTAAAGTTGGGGGAATCAATCAGTCAAAAACGGTTTGGCTAACTACACTAGTGGGAAGCGACCGTCCAAAATAGCCATGGCTGACAACATTTGAGGGAAGCGGCTGTCCAAAAATGTCTTGGCTACCTACATTAGGGGGAAGCGCTCCACCAAATTAGGTATAATGTAACTATCCCAAAAAGAAGTCAGGTGCTCACATGTATAAAGTCGTTAAAAAAGATGTCATCAAGGCCGACCGCTTCACGGTCATCCAGGAAAAAGTCGAAAAAAATGGGCAAATCGCCCCTTTTTCCTACGTAACCATCGGCAAGGGGATCTCCATCATCCCCTTCGTTGACAAAAAACACGTCCTGCTCCTCAAGGAATACCGCCACCCGGTCGGCAGCTGGCAGTACGAATTTCCAAGCGGCGGCATTGATGAGGGCGAAGAGCCGCTCCAAGCCGCTAAGCGCGAGCTGCTGGAAGAAACCGGCTACGAGGCGCAGGAGATCGAGCCCCTCGGTTTCACCTACCCCTCCTTTGGCTCTACCAATGAGCAGATTTTTTTATTCGCCGGCCATGTCAAAAAGCTGACCAAACCCAAACGCGAAGTCCTGGAAGAGATCAAGATGGAAATCGTCTCCGTTGACCAGCTGGAAGACTTAATTATCAATGGAAAATTCGCCCACGGCGCTGGTCTAGCCGCTTGGCTCAACTGGAAATTGCGCCACTAACTAAAAATAGCCGAATCGACCTCGATTCGGCTATTTTTTTATCGGTAAAATCTGCAATTCCTTACTAAAGTGGGTGAAGGGCTCAAAGCCTTTTTCCGTCAAAACGCCGCAGTCCTCGATCCGGACGCCTGCCACGCCCGGAACGTAGATGCCCGGCTCAATGGAAAAGCACATACCGGCTTCGAGAACCGTGTCGCTGCCCGGCTGAATGCCCGGCGCTTCGTGCACCTGCATCCCGATCCCGTGACCTAACCGGTGAGGGAAGTACTGGCCATAGCCGGCCTCCCGAATTACGCGTCTAGCCAGCTCATCGACTTTCCCGGCCGTCATCCCGGGCCGGGCACCGTCAGCCGCCGCCTGCTGGGCCTGCCGCACGGTCTCGTAGATTTGCCGCTGCTCCTCGCTGACCTCGCCATACCCCACCGTCCGGCTGACGTCTGACGCGTAGCCGCCTTTCATGAACCCCAAGTCAAAAATCACCATGTCACCCGGTGCTAGGCGCCCTTCACCCGGCAGGGCACTCACGTTAGCCGCGTTTTCCCCAATCTGGACGATCGTCGGAAAGCTCGGCTCCGCCCGCAGCCGGTACTGAATTTCCGCAGCCAGTTCGCCTTCGCTGATCCCGCTTCTGAGCGCGGCGATTCCGATTTCGATGGCCTGGTCCGCCTGGGCGCCGGCCGCCTGCAATTTGGCCACCTCATCCGGCGTCTTCAAGAGCCGTGCCTTTTTTAAAAAGTCCGTAATATCGGCCTCCATCGTGCTTCCGGGAAATTCCGCCTGCAGGGCCCGGTACCTGGCCAAAGACAGGCTGCCGCCTTCAAGCGCCCAAGTTTGCGTAGGCCAAGCCGCAATCGCCTCTTTAATCTTTTTCCACGGGCTTTCCCCATCCTGGTAAAAAGCCACCGCCCCCGGCCAGGCAAAGGAGCGCAGCTCCCCTTCATTGATGGCCGGGGCAAAAAGAAGCGCCGTCTCTTCCCGGCTGACCAAAAGGGCCATTACCCGCTCTTCCGTCCAGCTGGCATAGCCGGTCAAATAGGCAATGCTGGTCGGATCGGCCACATAGGCCAGGTCGATCCGCTCTTCTTTGAGCCAAGCAATCAATTTTTTCAGTGAATCCCGAAATTCTCCCATCTTGCCCCCTAAAAATCAAATCTTTCTATTAATTTTACCACCGAATTCGATAAGTATCATGATAAACTAAATTATGTAAGAAAGCGTTTCACTAGAAAGAGGGATCACATTGCAAATTCACAAGCTCAGATTATCCATCAGCCTCTACCTCAACTACGTGGCTCACGGCTTTGGCCTCTTGATCTTGTCCCAGAACATGACGGCGCTCGGCCAGGCCTGGTCGGCCCCGCTGAAGGTGGTTTCCTTCGTCATTTCCGGCGTCGGGATCGGCCGCCTTTTGGCCTACCTGATCACCGGCTACTTAGCAGACAAGATGAGCCGAAAGTTCTTTGTCTACCTGGGCATGGCCTGCTACCTGACCTTTGCCCTGGGCATTCCTTTTTCCAAAAATATCTACATCGCTTACGGCCTCGCCATCTTGGCCGGGATTGCCAACTCTGCCCTGGACGCCGGCAGCTACACCACCTTCGCTGAGATGGGGACCAACGGCAGCCGCGGCAACATCCTGATCAAGGCAGCCGCCTCGCTTGGCGAATTCATCCTGCCCCTCTTGGTCGCCGCCCTCCACAAGCGCGGCCTCTGGTTTGGCTATGCCTTCATGACCATGGCCGCCATCTTGATCGTGAACGCCTTTTTGCTCTTGCCCCTCAAGTTTCCCAAGGCCAATGTGGCTCCTAAAGGAAAAAAGGAGCAGGACACTGCCAAGCCGCGCCAGTGGCTGACCACCATTTGCTTTGCCCTCTACGGCTACGCCTCCATGGCCTTCATGATCTGGTTTACCCAGTGGATCACCCTTTTTGGACAAAAGCAGGGCTTCAGCTTAACCACCAGCCACCTCTTCTTGTCCTTATACAGCATCGGCTCCATCATTGGCGTCTTCTGTCTCTTTGCCCTGCTTAGCCGCGACGTGTCCAGCTACGCCATCTTGATCACCATGAACGTGATCGCCAGCTTAATGGTCCTGATCCTCTTGCTCAGCCACAATAACCTGTTATCCGAATTCGCCTCCTTCATGTTCGGCCTGACGGCAGCCAGCGGAATCATGCAAACGGCCCTGAATGCTTTCATGGAATTCTACCCAGAGCGCAAGGGGCTAGTTACCGGCGTCTTCTACTTTTTTGGCGCCATCGCCTCTTTCACCGTCCCAATCATAACTGGCATGCTATCAGACATTTCTATTAAAGCTGCCTTTGGCGGCGACCTGGTCATCGGGATCATCGCCACCTGCTTAGTTTTGCTGATTGCTTTTTCCATTAAAAAAACTCAGCGCAATTAAATAACAAGCGAATCTTTTTTCAAGGTATTAGGTGAGTGTTATACTTGGGGGGAAGAGACTAATTTATGAATTGTATATCATAACTATTGAGGTAACATATGTCTGATCAGCCTTACCATTTTTCCGAAGAAGAGAAAAAGAAATTTCAGCTTTGCCCCCTGCCCTTGATCGTTTGCCAGCTGGTAAACGGCCAATACCAGGTTCTTTTGGCATCTGATTCTTACTGTAACATGATCCATTCTGATCGCAACTCTGTTCTTGAATACCTCAACCAATCCAGCTTTAGCCGGGTCCATCCAGCCGACGTGGACAAATTGGCGGCTTTTTCGGTAGAAGCCTTCAACCACAAGGAATCGCACCTTTTTTACCGCTTGTCCATTAGCGGCGAATACCACACCCTCTTGGCCAGCGCCCAAATCATACTGGCTAAAGACCACGAAACCAAGCTCGGCATCGTGGCTTATACGGACCTAGGCTACTACCACGGCGAAGACCTGTCATACAGCTTTGACCTGCCCCATACCGACCAGATCTCCGGGCTGCCGAATTCCGACTATTTTGACAAATATGGCGACGAGTATCTTGTGAATCTTTTTGCTAAAAAAGGCTCAGCTGCCGTCGCCTATTTTGATATTGCCTCCTTGCGCTCATATAACGAGCACTACGGCTTTTTGCAAGGTAACAAGCTCATTAGAACTTGCGCCCAAACCATCAGCAAATACTTCCCAGACTGCTTGGTTATTCGCTACTTGGATGACTCTTTTTTGGCAATCGTTCCTGCCGAAAATCTGGCCAGTAAGCTGACCGCCATCAGCAAGGAAGTGGCCAGCCTGGCCGCCGACAAGGTCACTAGTCTCCGAGCCGGGGTGTACCGGCTGAACGCCAAAGATACGCTGAGCCACGCCGTTGACCGGGCCTACCTGGCCTTGCGCTATTTGGGCGAAAACCGGCAAAGGCCTTACGAGATCTACAACAAGACCATCCAAAGGTATTTTGAAAACCGCGATTACCTACTGGGACACTTTGAAGAGGCCTTGACCAAGGGCTGGCTGACGGTCAGCTACCAACCGATCTACAATATTTTTTCCAATAAGATCTGCTCCTTTGAAGCCATTTCGCGCTGGGAAAGTCCGGGTAAGCCGGTGAAAAAAGCCCGCAGCTTCGTCCCGATTTTGGAGAATAGCGGCCTGATCTACCACCTCGACCTCCACGTCTTAAGGCAGGTCTGCCAGCTGCTTAAAACCCGCCGGGCCAACAACTTGACCAATGTCCCGATTGCCATCAATTTGTCGCAAACGGACTTCCGAATTCCGAGCTTTATCGACCATATTCTCAAAATCACCCAGGAATTCCAGATCCCGCACTATTTGCTGAAGTTCGACCTTTTGGCCTTGCCAAACGATAGTGACCAGGATCTTTTGCAAAAAGGCACCTCAGCTTTGCAAAAGCACGGCTTTGAGATCTACCTTGACCGCTATGGCGGAGAAAACAGCGATCTGTCAACAGAGGCCTTGATCAACTATAATTTCAGCTCCTTAAAAATCGACCTGCGCAACCTGCCGATCAACTCGGACAAGTCCAAGATCGTGCTCACCTCGATCATCAACATGTGCCACTCGCTAAAAATTTCCCCCATCGTCAAGGGAATTGAAAATCAGGACATGTTTGCCTTCGTCAAGCCCCTGGGCGTCATGGAGGTGCAGGGGCACTATCTGTCACCCGAACTGCCCCAAGCTGAGCTGGTCCGCAGTCCTGCCGATAAGCTGGAGACGCCAGAAGAACAAGAGCTTTATGCCAGGATTAAAAAGGTCCACGCCTTTAACAACAACCTGCTGACGTCCGGCAGCTTAGCTTATTCGCCTAATTCCATTTTTATCTGGGATAATAAAAAGCTGACCTTGGTTTACTCCAACCAGGCCTTTGCCGCTTGGGTCCAGCACCTGGGCTTTAGCGATTTGGACAGCTTCGTCCACGCCTGCAACGTCACTTACACCAGCAACTACAACCACCTCTGGAACGCGGTTATCAATTGCAATCAAGAAGACAATATCGCCCAATTCGACTGGATCACCGATACCGAAGAATTCAAGGTCCGCCTGCAGCTGGTCGCTAAAACCAACAATATGGCCGCCTTTTTGTCAGACGGCTACAAGATCCGCGACCGGCCCAAGCCAATCGATTACCAGGCGATTTCGGGCATCAAGGAGGGCCTGATCAAAAAGGCGCTCCTTGAAACGACCAATGTCGGTCTGTTTTGGAAAAATCACGATTTGAACTTTTTAGGAGCCAACCAGCGCTTTTTGGACTACTTTGGCCTTGCCCTTAATGAGCTAGAGCAGAAAAAATCCCTCTTTTTAGCCGCTGATCCCCGCTTTAAGCAGATCCTGGACCAAGAAGAGCAGATCTTAAAAGACGGCGTCACCATCGACAACTACCTGGAGACCACGGTTAAGGGCCGCAAGCGCACCTTCCGCTACTTCTTGTCGCCCATCTATGATGAAAGTCAGATTTCCGGCTTAATCGGGATCGTTGTCGATGCGACAGCCAAGATGGCGGAATTAACCAGTCTCAGACAAGAGACAACCCGGGATCCATTGACCACGCTGAAGAACCGGCGCAGCTTTGACCGCGACTTTGCCTACCTGACCCAGCAAGAGCTGATGGTAATGATGATTGACGTTGACTACTTTAAGGAGTTCAATGACCAATTTGGCCACCGCTACGGGGACGAAGTCTTGAAAAAGGTTGCCACCTGCCTGCTGAAAACCTACGGGATCGGAAACTGCTACCGCTACGGCGGGGACGAGTTCATAGTCATCCAGAATTTCCATACGAGCAAGATCGTTTTAGAAAAAGATCGGCAACTCAGGCAGTTGCTCAGCCAAATTCCGATTCTTGACCTTAAATTTGACGTCAAGATCTCAGCTGGCTACGTCTATGGTCAGGCCAGCGATGAAAAAGCCATCTACGATATGATCAACCAGGCTGACTCTTGCCTTTACCAAAGCAAGGAACAAGGCAGAAACCAAATTACTGGCAAGGAATTTCACCCAGTCGCTAAACCGAAAATCGATTAAAAGCAAAAAAGAGGATTCTTTTCAGAATCCTCTTTTTTGCGTGACTATTATTTTTTTAGCTTAGCGGAGCTTGCGTTCAAACTGCTGCTCGATGCCGCACTTGAAGACCAGCACGTAGCCTAAAACCGCACCGACGCCGGCTTGCAAGCATTCAAATGGGAACTTGATCAAGGAGATGGCTGGCGTTGCGTAGACAAAGGCCCGGCCCAGGGTGTAGCCTGTGACCATGACGGCCGCCCCAAAAACGATGCCCAAAATAGTCTTTTTCCGGTCTTCTGGGGACTTGTGGGCCACGTAAGAGATGATCATGGCTTCTAGGCCGTGAGAAAAAAGGCTGACAAACATCGGCGCTGGGTAGAAGAGGGCGTCGCCCAAGAAGGCACCCACGCCCCCGACCACAAAGGCCTCAGATGGTGATAAAAGCAAGGCAGCCGCCACGATCACTACGTCGTTGAAGTAGAGGTGGCCGCCAGGAACAGGAATGCTAAAAGACGAAAGTGCCACGTTCATTGCCATCAATACGGCAACGACGGCAGTTCTTTTCATCGTCCATGATTTTGACATTGATTTTTACCTCCCTAACTTTTAGTAACTCCCATTCTATCACTGCTTTATCATTTTTTCAAAAAAGATTAATTTTCGCCCGTCAGCCGCTTGCGGCCCTGCTCCTTGCTCTGGTAGAGGTACTGGTCAGCCCGCTGCAGCATGGCGTCGAGATCTTGTGCGTTTTGCGGTACGGCGTGCACGTAGCCGCCGGACAGGCTCAGCGGGACTGCCTGGCCAAAAAGCTGACTGCCTTTCAAGTCAGCTTGCACGGCCTGAAATTTTTCCTGGAGGTCTTTTTCTGCAATTGGCCCCACCACTAAAAATTCGTCCCCGCCATAGCGATAGCAGTACTGGTCGCCATATTCCTGTTTCAAGGCTTGGGCGACCAACTTCAAGGCCTCATCCCCGGCCTGGTGGCCATAAGTGTCGTTAACCCGCTTGAAGTAATCAATGTCGGCAATCATCAAGGTGAGCTCTTGCCCGGTCAAATTGGCTCGCTCCAGCGCCCAGCGATTTTTCAGCATGGTCAAGGAATCACGCCGCGCCTCTTTTGACAGTTCGTCCAGGCGGTCTTGCTGCTGGCTGACGTCACTGAAAAAGCCGAGCAGGCCCACGATTTCGCCGTCTTGATAAATCGGCTCCTTGTAGGCGATGATGGTGCGGGACTGGCCACGGGCGACGGTCGTCCCCCAGGTAATCTGGCTCTGGCCATCTTCTAGGACTTTTTCCTCGATATTCTTGAAGCGGTCGACTTGCTCGTTCCAGCCCATCTCCTCGTCGGTTTTGCCCAATACGTCGGCCAGGCCAAGGTCGTAGTAGCGCAAAAAGTAGTCGTTGACCCCCAAAAAGCGGCGATCCCGGTCCTTCCAAAAGACGCCAAGATTTTTCGAGGCAAAAATCGTCTGCCAGAGGTCTGCTTGCGTGATCATCTTTCTTCCCTCCTCATCCTTTTTACTCTAATTTTAGCATGAAAAAAGAAAAACAGAGCACGCGGCTCTGTTTAGAGGAATATTGAGTTTTGGTTGGTAATTCTTGATTTCTTTTTTAAAATTTAAGCTAAATCTGGCCGTCTTCTTAAGGCAACCGTCTTGATGTTCAAGAGGTCCTTGGCCGTAATGTTGTGAGATACGGAGTTAGCGCCGTATGAGCCCGTACCCAAAGTCAGTGATGGCATCATGTTGTTGTAAAGGCCGCCGATCCCGCCTAAGGCAGCTGGGCTGTTGACCAGGATCCGGCAAGCTGACATGGCAAAGGCAAACTTGCGGATGACCTTGTCGTTTTTGGTGTGGATGCCAGCCGTGTGACCGCGGCCACCGTAGTTCAACAGCTCCGTGCAGATCTTGAAGGCATCGGCAGCGTTTTGGGCCTTGTAAAGGGTGAAGACTGGTGACAACTTTTCAGCTGACAGTGGGTAGTTCTTGCCCACGCCTTGGTATTCAGCAACGATTACTTGGGTGTCTTCTGGGACTTCAACGCCGCACATCTTGGCGATCGCCACAGCGCTCTTGCCGGCGATTGGGCCAGCAACCGTGCCCCGGCGTGGGTCGATGAAGTGTTCTTCAAAGAGCTTGATTTCGTCAGGCTTTAAGAAGTAGCAGTGGCGCTTTTTAAATTCGTCCTTAACTTCATCATAGATATCTTGGTCAACCACGACGGAGTTTTCTGAAGCACAGATCATCCCGTTGTCAAATGTCTTGGACAAAACGATGTCGTTAACGGCTTCCTTGATGTCGGCACTCTTTTCGATGTATGAAGGACCGTTGCCTGGGCCTACGCCTAAGGCTGGCTTGCCAGTTGAGTAAGCTGCCTTGACCATGCCGGGACCACCGGTTGCCAAAACCATTTGCACCTTTGGGTTGTTCATCAAAGCCGTAGTGGCCGTCAGGCTAGGGTGTTCGATCCACTGGATCCAGTTGTCGGGCGCGCCGGCCTTAACGGTGGCTTCCTTGATCAGCTTGGCCGTAGCCACGCAGCACTTTTGGGCTTGCGGGTGGAAGCCGAAGATGATGGTATTTTTGCTCTTCATGGCGATCATGGCCTTGAAGATAACGGTAGAAGTTGGGTTGGTGACTGGGGTAACCCCGGCAATGACGCCGATTGGTTCAGCGATCTTGATCAGACCCTCTTTTTCTTCTTCGTCAACGACACCAACGGTCTTCATGTCCTTCATGCTTTCCCAGATGGTCTTGGAAGCGTAGATGTTCTTGGTGACCTTGTCTTCGACCTTGCCTCGGCCGGTTTCTTCGACAGCCATTTCTGCCAAAGAACGCGCATTTTCTTCACCAACCTTGGCGATCACTTGGCAAAGGTAGTCAACTTGTTCTTGGGTAAAGTCGGCCATCTTCTTCAAGGCTTCATGTGATTTATTTACTAAGGTGTCAACATTTTTGTAGATTTCAGCTTCCGTTTCGGCATTCTCTGGCATGATTCTCGTCTCCTAATCTTTGTGATACATTTCTCAATTACTACTATATCAGCATTTTTAGAAAAAGAAACCCCCTAATTTTCCTTTAATTTTTGTGCACAAATAGCGTTTTTTCGGGTGGATCGGCAATGTAAACGGTGCCTTTTCTCGTACTTGTGAAGTTGATAACTTTTAGTATTTTTGTCATTTTCAAAAAGATTGCGCTTACTGTCGCAAAAATCAAAGCCTGACCAGTTTGTGGTCAGGCTTTGATTGCTTATTTTGTTGGTGGTTTCACTTTTTCGGAGGGGAGTGCAGCTACGGACTATTTTTAGCTGATCACGCCCCCCGGCATTGTAGCCACGGACTTTTTTGGCTGGTTATGCCCCCTAGCATTGCAGCCATGAACATTTTTGGCTGGTTATGCCCCCTAGCATTGCAGCCATGAACATTTTTTAACCGGTTATGCCCCCTAGCATAGCAGCCATGGACTTTTTTAGCCGGACATGCCCCCTGACATTGTAGCCATGGACTTTTTTAGCCGGACATGCCCCCTGACACTGCAACTATAGGCTTTTCCACTATTCAAATACTGTTAATTATGGCAATTTTACTCTCGGCTACCGTCTGACATGGCTTTTAGATACATGTTAATAAAATCTATTTACTTTTTTCTAAAGATTGCAATTTCCCAAAAATTTTTTGGCATTTTCGGTGTAATAACAAGTGGAGGGTAATTTAATGAACACTATCTTCAATTCATGGTTTACTTCAAAACCTGTCAACAACGAAACAACAATTCAATCAGCCAGAAAGATTGAGCAACTGCTCGACCCAAATTATGACTGCTTAAAGCAACTTTCTGGAAATAACTTGACCAGCATTCGTCATATTAATGATACGTATATCCAATACAATCTTCAGAATCAATCAAAGATCCCAGTTTTATCTGAATCACAGATGAAACAAACTGAATGTCTTCTAGCAGGAGATGCCGGAGAACGGCTAGTTGATCAAGCAGTTAGACAACTGGCATGTTCTAACAAGATCATTTTAAACAATGTCCTATTGCCCTACCAATATGGACAATATGGTGCATTTCATGATAATCAGATAGATAATTTGCTGATTACTGAAACTGGAATTTATTGTATAGAAGTTAAAACTAGAACGATTAAGGGCAACCTTTTTGACCTTAGCCAGCTAAGCACAGATATTGTCGACCAACTTGCCTTTCACAAGGAAGCAATTCTGGAAACTTTGCAGCCTGAAATCGAACTTAATCCAGCAATGATTAAGCCGATTATCGTGATCGTCAATCGGCTGGGAATTGACAATTTTAGACTTATCAATAACAGTGAACTAGAAAATGCCGGTGCTAAAGCAACTACAGTCAAATACCTAAACTTAACAATTAGCAATGATTCTGAACAATCTCTTCTTACACCAAGTCAAATCAGTCAGATCAATTTGAAAATTCGGAATCGCCGCCTTCCAGATAGAAGAACTTACCCGGATAATGTATGTTTTGTCCATAATCCTGGCCTACTCCAACAAGTAAATTTTGCACTAAAACGTAAGATCCCAATTGAACAGATTATCAGTTATCAGGTTAAGATGAATGATATTGCACTAACAGGGCTAAATAACAAACAGCAGGATTTCTTCTGGCTAATTATAGGGAAACTTTACTGTCTGGGGGATCATGAACTCACATTAACTAGGAAGGAGCTACGAGAGGCCGCAGATTATCGAAGTAAAGATAACTCTAAATTGGATAATTCTCTTAACAGATTAGCAGCTTTTATGCGCACAACTGGACTTTTTCAAAAGTCAAATTATGAATCGGGAAAACTAACTATTCAGGTAAAAAGAAACCAAATCGGCCGGTTTAACTGTTCAAACAACGATTTTATGCATTGGAATTACCAAACTTTTAAACAACTCAATACAAATACTGCCAAAACCTTGTTTAGAAAGTTTACACAATATTCCGAAGTCGGCTATTATCAAGCTTCCTTCCAAGAATTGCGGCAACTTTTAGGAATTCCCCAATCGTGCGGAAATTCCGATGTAGTTAAAGTGAAAATTGAGTTGGCACTTCAACAATTATTACCGTTTTTTAGCAATCTTAGCTATCGAGTCACTAAAAAAGGTAGATCTAACAAAATTTCAGAGATAGAATTTCGCTTTTCACCATCTAGTTTGCTTTGACTAACATGCCGGGGGGAGCGATTTTGTCAAAAAGGCCTGTGGCTACCATGTCAGGGGGCTGATTTTGTAAAAAAAGCTCATGGCTACCATGCCAGGGGGGCACAAGTTTGCTAAAAGGCTCGTGGCTACCATGCTAGGGGGCACAAGTTTGCCAAAAAGCTCATGGCTACCATGCCAGGGGGCACAAGTTTGCTAAAAAGCTCATGGCTACCATGCCAGGGGGCACAAGTTTGCTAAAGAGCTCATGGCTACCATGTCAGGGGGCACAAGTTTGCTAAAAAGCTCATGGCTACCATGTCAGGGGGCACAAGTTTGCCAAAAAGCTCATGGCTACCATATCGGGGGGCACAAGTTTGCTAAAAAGCTCATGGCTACCATGTCAGGGGGCACAAGTTTGCCAAAAAGCTCATGGCTACCATATCGGGGGGCACCGACCACCCAAAAAATCGCCGCGGCTAACAAGATTGCGGGGCACCGCACACCAAAAAAGCCGCGGCCAACCAGGCCGTAGCTAATTATCGAAATGGATTGTAGAAACGGCCACCGTCAAGCTTCCACAAGAAAGCCATCAGGGCTACCAATAAAATCGCAAAGACCAGGGTCAGCCAGTCATTCCGCTTAAACGGCTGCGAGGTGTACCAGGTCCGCTTTTTCTTTGAGCCAAAACGGCGCAACTCCATCGCCGTCGAAATGACGGTGATCCGGTCCAGACTGGATAAGATCAAGGGCATGACGATGTTGATCGTCCCCTTGGCCCGGGCCTTCAACTTGGCCTTTTTGGAAATTTCATTTCCCCGGGCCTGCTGCGCATGGGAGATCGCCCAGTAGCTCTCCTGGATGTCCGGAATGTAGCGCAGAGCCAAGGAGAAGGCGTAGGCGAAGCGGTAGCTGATCCCGATCTGGTTCAGACTCGACGCAAACTGACTCGGGTTGGTTGTGATCAAGAACAAGATCGCGATCGGCACCGCGCAGACGTACTTGAGCATCAGGTTGAAGAGGTAAAAAAGCTCCTCGCTCGTAATCGTCAGCCAGCCGCTCCCAAACAAGACGTGCTTGATCCCGTAGAGGTCTGCCCCGTAAGACGGCTGAAAAAGCAAAACCAGCACCAGGTTCAAAACGGCAAAAATGATGATCAGGTTCACGACAACCGAAACCTGCTTCCACTTAACATGCGAGACCTTGAACAGGATCAAGGACAAAACGCACATCAAGAGCAAAAAGCGGGTGTCGTAGGTCATCATGCAGGCCACCGACGTAATGATCAAGAACAAGAGCTTGGTTGTGGCGCTCAAGCGGTGGATGAAGGTATTACCTGGCGTATAGCCCAGCACTGCATTATTCATGTTCTGCCTCCAATCTCGCCCGCTCGTAGCCGACAAATTTTTCCGTAAAGTCCTCTGGGTCTGGCAAGTGGTAAAAATCTGCCAGCTGGTAGAGGCTCACCTGCCGCAGCGACGCTTCCTCCACCAATTTTTCATCGGTCAAGAGCTTGATCGGGCTGGTATCTGCAATCAGCTGCCCCTTGGCAAAGACCAGGGACCGGTCCGTATATTCCAGCATCAGGTGCATGTCGTGGGTGATGATCATGATCGTCTTGCCTGATTCGTTGAGCTTTTTCAAAAAAGACATGATTTCCGTATAAGTCTTCCAGTCCTGACCGGCCGTTGGCTCATCCAAGATGATCAAGTCGGGCTCCAAGACCAAAATAGCCGCAATCGTCACCCGCTTCTTTTGCCCAAAGCTAAGCGCCGCGATTGGCCAGTTGCGGAAAGGATACAAGCCGCAGACCTTGAGGGCCTGGTAGACCCGCTCTTTGACTTCTTCTTCAGGCACCTGCCGCAAGCGCAGGCCCAACGCGACTTCGTCAAAAATCATGGTCTGACTGATCATCTGGTTGGGGTCCTGCATGACGTAGCCGATCTTGTCGGCCCGCTCTTTGATGGAATAGCCTGCCAGATCCTCGCCCTTCCAAGAGATCGTTCCTTCGCTTGGCAAAAAGCCGCAGATCAACCGGCACAGGGTAGTCTTGCCCGCCCCGTTTTGCCCAACAACCGAGATAAAGTCGCCCTGGTTGATCGTCGCCGTCACGCCCTTAAGCGGGTACTTTTGTTCAGGACTGTACTGGTGGCCAGCGCCGTCCAAGGTCAAGAGTGCATCCCCAGACGCCGGTTTAGCCAGCGGTGCGTAGCTTTCCTGCCAGGCCAAAAGCTTTTCCCGGATTGCCGGGTCATCTTGAGGCAATTTTTCTAGCGGGGCCAATCGCGGCAAAGCAGTCACGTCCACCCCGGCCACCTTCAAGGCGTCTAAATAAAGGGGCTCGCGCACGCCGGCTTGCTCCAGCAAGTTCTGCTTAAGCAGGTCATCCGTCTTTTGGTCGGCGATGATCTTGCCATCGTCAACCAAAACGATCCGGTCCACTTCCTGGGTCAAGACTTCTTCCAGCCGGTGCTCGATGATGATGATGGTTGCCCCGTACTTTTTCTGCATTTGATCGATCAAGCGCATGGTCTGGTAGCCCGCCGCTGGGTCCAAGTTGGCCAGCGGTTCGTCAAACAGCAAAATCGGCGATTCGTCTACCAAGACCCCGGCCAAGGCAACCCGCTGCTTTTGCCCGCCAGACAGACTCTGAGGCGCCTGGGTCAGCAGGTCGCTCAAGCCCAATTCGCCAGCCCAGTGAGCGACGGTCTTTTTCATCTCATCTTGAGGCACGCAGTCGTTTTCCAGGGAAAAAGCAATGTCCTCGCCCACCGTCAGGCCGATGAACTGGGCATCGGTATCCTGCAAAATGGTCGACGTCGTAAAAGACAAGGCAAAAAGGTCAGTCTGACTGATGTCTTTGCCATCAATCAAGCACTGACCTGTGATCGTTCCCTTATCCAAATTTGGAATCAAGCCGTTGATGCACTTGCCTAAAGTCGACTTGCCAGAGCCCGATGGCCCAGCAAGCAGCACTTTTTCGCCTTTTGCAATTTCGAGGTTGATCTCATGCAAGGTTGGTTCTTGCTGACTGTCGTACTGAAAAGAAAAATCTCTAAATTCAATGAGGCTCGTCATAGTCACTTCCTTAATCCTTGTGGAGGCTGCCCTTCTTAATGCGGCTGCCAGCGTAGAGCTTGAGCAGGATCGTCCCCAAAACGGCAATCGTCAAGCCGTCCATCAAAGTGGTTACGCCCGCTTGGGCAAAAACCTTAGCAGCTGGTTCGCTGTTCAAGACCATGTCGCCAAAAGCCCCCAAGAGGAACCAAACGACCGCGTTAGCAGCGAATTGGACCACGTTAAAGATCACCATTTCCTTGCCAGAGAATTCGCCCTGGTTCAGGTTGACCTTCAAAGCGTAAAGGCCGATGAAAAAGCCCAAGAAACCGGCAGCGAAGTTCCAGTTCCACCAGGTTTGCCCGTACATGATGAAGTCGAGCAAGACGTGGCCGATAAAACCGACGCCAAAGCCAACAACTGGCCCATAGATCATGGCAATCATGGCCAAGAAGGCGTAAACCAGTTCAAAGTTGGTGTTGGGCACCCCACTTGGGATGGAGGCAAAACGGCCAACGATGACGAAAACGGCTGAGCCAATCCCCAAGGCCGCAATATTTTTAGGACTTAAATTCCACATATCTTTGTTCATGATTTTACTACTCCCATTTTTTGTAAAAAATCTTAACTACTTAACCTTGCTGACCTTAACCTGCCAGTCGGTCCCGGTGCCGATGTGATGGACGGCGGAGAAGGATTCCTGGTTCAAGGCAATGCCGACGTTGACCAAAGAATTGATGTAAACCAAAGGCTGGCCCAGGTTGACTTCCGCAAAAGATCTAACGAACGGAATTTGTTCTTGGTAAACGGCCACGTTTTGGTGCAAGATGGTGACCAAAAGCTTGTCGCCCCGCTCAATTTCCAATTCTTTCACTAGCTTAAGCGGAATGTTGGTCCAAAGAGAACCAAAGCGAACGTCCAGCACGTCGACCGTCCCGACCGCCGTGTCGCCTTGAAGACGCGGTTCAATGACTGGCAGGATCACCATGCTGTCGACTGGCACTTCTTCGCCCAAGTCTTCAAAAGCCACCTGACCGCTAGCCAGCATGGCCCCATTATAAGCGTAGACGTCCCGACCATGGAAGGTGTTGCTTTCTTGTGAGTGCGGCAGACGGTTCTTATTTTCATCGATCACCCGCACGCTGTCAACGCCTTGGTACTTATAAATGTGGGTCAAAGTCCCATTGTCTGGCGTAATCACGTAGTGGCCATCCGTCGTCTTGACCGCGATGGACCGTCTAGCAGAGCCGACGCCTGGGTCAACGACGGAAACGAAGACCGTGTCCTTTGGCCAATATTGAATGGTTTGGTACAGCCGGTAAGAGGCGTTCCAAATATCGTAAGGTGGAATTTCATGCGTCAGGTCTGAAACAGTTAAGTCGCCAGCCACCGTGTGGGCTACCCCGTGCATGGCGCTGACCGCCCCATCGACGAGGCCGAAGTCTGTTTGCAAGACCAGCATTTTGTTAAAAGTCATTGAGTCACCTTTTAAGCTTTCTAATTTTTAATATCTATCTAATATACACGCATAGCTAGTCCTTGTCAAGCAGGTCATTCGGAATTGACAATTATTTCACGAAAAAAATAGCCCTAATCACGCCATGGTTAGAGCTATTTCTTAACTAAGTTTTTTACTGTTTATCAATTATTTGGCATTAGCCTGCTTTCTTTTTTCATGGAAGTAGCAAAAGCCGCCAAAGAAGATTGCCCACAGGCTGGCCAGCGTTGCCCCAAAGACGTCTGCGGGAACAAAGAAGAGGCTAAAGAAGATGGCCGTGAAGAAGAGAATGGTCAAAGGGCTCGTTACCTCATAAGCCGGCATCATAAAGCCGTTGGCCAAGAAGTCATTTGACTGCCGATACTTGCGGTGGGCAACCAGGGACAGAACGTAAACCAAAATGTAGATGTCACTGGTGGCCCCAGCAACCATGTTGAAGGCCTGACTAGCCGTATTAGAGAAACTCAAGATTGGCGCAATCAGGATAAACAGAACTGAAATCATGATCCCGCGAGCCGGCACCCCATTAGGGGAAATTTTGGCAAAATTTTTCTTCAGCTGAGAGTTTTTGCTAGCTTCTTCAGCCAACTGGAAGAAGTGACGGCCGGCTGAAAAAATTCCGGAATTTAATGATGATGCGGCACTGGTTAAGACCACGAAGTTCAAAACGGAAGCTGCCGTTGAAAAACCCGCTAACTGGAAAACCTGGACAAAGGGACTGCTGTTAGCAGAAACGGACTTCCAAGGAACCACGCACATGATCACCGACAAGGTACCAATGTAAAAAAGCAAAATCCGGAGCAAGGTTTCGTTGACGGCCTTTTTTATCACCTTGTGGGGGTTCTTGGCTTCCCCAATCGTGATCGTCACAAATTCGATCCCGGCAAAGGAGAAGAAAACCATCGGAAAGGCTGAGAAGAAGGCATATGGCCCCTTCGGCGTCAAAGAAAAGTTTTTGGTAAAGTTGGATAAGGACGCATAGCCAACCGGCGTTTTAGCGTGAATCATCACCAGGTAAATCCCGGTCAAGATCATGGAAATAATGGCGATGATCTTAATCATGGCAAACCAAAATTCCGTTTCACCAAAAAGTCGCGCTGCCGTCAAGTTGAGCAAGGTCAAGGCTGCCAAAAAACAGACTTCCACCAGCCAAAGCGGTGCGTGCGGGAACCAGTACTGAAAGTAAGTCCCCACCGCGGTCAATTCTGCCATGCAGGCAAAAAGGATCCCGATCCAATAAGACCAGCCGGCAAAGTTGCCAGCCGCATTGCCTAAATACTTAGTGATAAATGATACAAAGGTATGGTGATCCGGGTCAGCGTAGAACATTTCCCCAAGGGCTCTCAACATGAAGAAGAAAAAGAGTCCCATGAAACCATAAACCAAAATCACCGATGGGCCAGTGGCAGAAATGGTGCTGCCCGCCCCTAAGAAGAGCCCGGTACCAATCGTCCCGCCGATGGCAATCATCTGCACATGGCGGTTTGACAAGGAACGGACGGTGCCGTCTGCGTTTTCAACTTCCTTAGCCATAAATTGTCTCCTATCCAAAATTAAAGCAAGATGAATTTATCATTATTTTCATAATAATTTAAATAGAGACAAAAGTAAAGCTTTTTAACTAAATCTCAATTAATACTCTTGGTTAGGATAGAATTCGATCGGATTTTGCTTATTGACGCTTAAGGCCTTTGAACTGTACAGCTTCTTCTTCTTTAAAAAGGCAACAGTCTTCGTATAGCTGGCATAAACTGGATAAGAAACTTTGCGCTTTTTGCCATTTTGCCGCCAAGAAACATCTACCTGGCCAATCGGCTTTTTACTGTAAGCCAAATTATAGTCCCACTGGTTCAGGTCAGCCAGATAGGCTTGTTTAAATTCTTGGTAAAGCTGGCCATCTTGCCGTTGAATGGTTTCTTCACCATTCCTGTAGCTAAAGGTTACGCTATCGAGGTGATTTTGAATGGCAGCATCATGGTAGATTGGGAAAAAGCCCTTCTTAAAGGCGGAAGTTTGGCTGACTCCTTCAAAGTAAGTCTTTAAATCGCTGCGCTTAACATAGTAGCTGCGAGCCTTAATCTTGCCGTTTTTCAGCCGGTAAACAAATGACAGCATTTCACTTCCCGAGTGATCGCTATTGTAATCGTTGCGCTCAACAATGGTGTTTTCTGCACCCTTTTTAGCTAAAGTTAACAGCTGACTAGTTGCCGGCAGCTTCATGTAGACTTTAGCGTAGCTTTCAGCATCGGTCTCATTATTTCCCAGGTAATAATTTGAATAGCTGCCCTCAGAAGTAGCGACAGCAACGCTGGCAAGCTGATCTTTACTTGGTACCCAGATATCATATTGGTGCCCGCCAAATCTAAGACCAAGAAAGGCGCCAATCCCCAGCACTACGAGAATTGTACTTTCAGCAAAATGGTTCTTCCAAGCAATGATGTCAAACTTAAAAATGATCTCCAAGATAAAGGCCATCAAGAAGCCAACAATAATTGCCCCCAACACGCCGCCAATTACAGAGTTGCTAGTCATGGAGTAGACCATCAGGGCCCCGATGGTACTTGCTAACAGCACCGTAACAATTTTTACGGCTTGCTTGATCCAGTCATAGACTATTGCAGTTCCGGCCAGTTCATTCTTCCGGTGCTGGTAAGCGTAGTACGCTAATAATAAATACACAAGCGTCAACAGCAGGTTCATCAACATTCCGCCATAATTTGGCTGGTAACCAGAGGAAAAACATTGAGACCAAGGATTAGTAAAGGCTGTCCAGGTATGGGACTCGCCGTCTCCAGTAACCGTAAAAATGGAGTAAAAGGAATTGACCACCATCATGATGACCCATTCCAGGGTGGAGAAGAAAATCGTTCCTAGCATGGCAATTGCGGTGTTGCCTGTAAGCAGCATGGCTAAACTGGTAATTGCATAAAAAGCCGTAAAGACTAGAATATTCCCTAATACGGATCCCCAAACTTGACCATTAGCAATTAGGCTAACGCCCGTAGTTGCCGTGATTACCAAGCCTAAGAAGACAAAAATTACGTAAGGAACTACAAAAGACACCAGGTTATTGAGCACTAAGCTGTTAAAGCGGCTCTTTCTGGTAATTGGCTGACTTTCGTAAAAGTCGACCTGTCTTGGAACATGCAAGTAATGGAAAGTTGAAGCACCAAAATAGACGCCAATTAGGCCAATCACCACGCTAATTACCGCATTTGCATTGGTGAAGTAAGCCATGTAGGTCTTGACCGAAACTGTGTCATCGTGATCATTCAAGAAGAATAAAATCGGAATAAAGACATAAATGATACTCAACACAACCAACATGATCGCAATCGGCAGTTTCCGGCGCTTGGTTATTTCTTTTTGCGACAATTTATTTAAGGATGAGTTTTCTGGTGTCATAACCTACCGCCTCCGCTTCTGCAATAAAGATTTCTTCCAGGGTCAATGGCAAGACTTCAAAGAAGGTCATTGGTACATGGTCAAAGACTGCTTCGACCTCGCTGCGTTCGCCGCGAACCACAAAGGTGTGCAGGCGCCCGCGAGTCGTATGGTCAACCACATGCAATTTATCAATGACTTCTGCCAAATCATCATCATTTTTGAAGACGCACTGCAATTTTTGAATTTCGAGCTTCATGTCAGCTAAGTCTTCTGATAACAAAAGGCCGCCGCTGTGCAAAAAGCCAATATGATCGCAGATGTCTTCCAGTTCCCGCAAGTTGTGGGAAGCAATGATTGGCGTCAGCTGCCGGCGATCCATGTCTTCAGCAAACAAACTCTTCATGCTCTGCCGCATGACTGGGTCCAGACCGTCAAAAACTTCGTCTAAGAGCAGGTACTTGGTATTGGCACACAAGCCCAAGAGGATCGCCAATTGCCGCTTCATGCCCTTAGAAAACTCGCTAATGCGCCGCTTAGGATCAAGGCCAAAGTCCGCTAAAAGCGTCTTAAACCGGTCCATTTCAAATCCTGGATAAATGGTCTGGTAGTACTTGGCCATCATCAGCGGATTGGCATTAGGGAAAAAGTACGGATCATCGGCAATAAAACACAGCTTGCTTTTAGCAGCAGGGTTATCATAAACCGGTTGACCGTCGATCATGATCGTCCCAGTATCAGCCTTCAAAATCCCTGACAGCATCCGCAAAAGCGTACTCTTCCCGGCACCGTTGGTCCCAATCAAGCCAAAAACCCGATCTTCCTCGATCGTTAGGTTTAAGCCTTTGATGGCGGCTACTTGGCCATAATTCTTGTTTAAAGCATCAATCTCGATCATCTTCTTCAGCCTCCTCCAAGGCCGCAGTAAACAGTTCCTGCGGGTCCAGGCCCAAGTCCTGGATCTCTTTAATTAACTCTTTCATTTTCCCCTTCAGCTCATCTTTCTTTTGGTCGATCAAGGAGTCGTTTTCTCTGACAAAATTGCCTCGCCCCTTGACACTGTACAAATAGCCTTCTCTTTCCAGCATGGCATAAGCCTTCTGGACGGTGTTTGGATTAGTCGATAGCTCCATGGCTAATTTGCGCACCGATGGCAGCTTTTCATTAGGGGCCAAAACCCCAGTCAAAATCAGCTGCTTATAACGACTGGCAATCTGCTCATAGATCGGCCGACTGTCCAAGTAATCAATAAAGTCCACAGCGCTCCTCCCTTCCGGTCTGTTCTTACTGTACTATAGATTCTAATACAGTTTAAACGGAAAAGCAAGCAGCAACAAAAAGATAATAGAAAAACAAAAAAAGCAGACTTACGTCTGCTTTTGATACGGTCCATGCGGGATTTGAACCCGCGATCTCCTCCGTGACAGGGAGGCGAGATAGACCACTGCTCCAATGGACCAACTATTCAATTATGCCCTAAGGCGATGACCCGTACGAGATTTGAACTCATGTTACCGCCGTGAAAGGGCGGTGTCTTAACCACTTGACCAACGGGCCGAGATGGAGGATATAGGGCTCGAACCTATGACCTCCTGCTTGTAAGGCAGATGCTCTC